>CAIPFW010000187.1 GCA_903864455.1 uncultured Anaplasmataceae bacterium
AAAAAAGAAATGGTGAGAATTGACAAAACAGCTTGAATCGTTGAAATTGAACTTGAAATGAGATTATAATATTTATTATTTTGCCCAATTTGTTTTTGCAGTAATTCTGCGAGTATTGAAGATAATGGATGAATAAGAAAAAGAACAACAAACATGGTTCCAATGATTAAAGATTTTTTTGAACTCTTGTTTATTATTTTCTTTTTTCCATTTTGAAGTTTTGAAGAAAAATTTAAAACATCTGCAAAGAAGCCAGATGATCCATTGATCGCATTCACTCCTCGCAAAAAAAGAAAATTTGATGAGTGATCTTGGCTGTGTATTCTTGCGTTTGTTATACCTGAAATCGATAGAAAAGAATTGACAAACAATCCTGATAAAGAAAGAAATTGCAAGATTTTTGGCAGAGCGTTGAATGAGCTCTGTATTTCTTGGCTCTCTATTGATACTTTAGAGATAAAATTTTCCTTTATTTGTGATGCATTTTTCTCAAGCGAATTTTCTTCATTCATTTCAATATTTAAAATTTTTATTCGTCATAATAAATTATATTAAATTATTCAAAAATCTTGGTATAAATATTGAAAATTAACATAAAAACAAGAAAAAAATTTAAATTTTAAATTAAATTTCGCATCGAAAAATCAAAGAAAAATGTCATAATTATAAAAATCTCTCTTTTATAAAAACATGACTCAAGAAAATGAAGTTTTAAAATTTACTGATAAAGCATCGGAATGGTGGGACAAAAATGGCTCGTTCAAATTATTACACGATATCAATGAACTTCGAGTGCAATATATTTTTGAAAAAATTCAATTATATTTTACACCGAATAAAAAAAAATTATCAATCATCGATGTTGGATGTGGCGGTGGCATTGCTTGCGAATCTTTAGCTAAATTGTTAACAGAAAATCATTATGATTATGAAATATGCGGTATAGACCCCGGATATGAAAATATAGAAATCGCAAAAAATCATGCCCAGCAATCAAATTTAAATATTCAATATTTTCACGTATCATTAAATGAATTATCACCAGAAAAAACATTTGATATCATAATTTCTCTAGAGGTTATAGAGCATACAGAAAATTATATTCAATTTTTGAATGATTTGAGTGAGAGGTTGAATCAAGATGGATTGTTGTTTATATCTACCATCAATAAAACAAAAAAATCTTATCTTCAAGCGATTCTATGCGCTGAATATATATTGCGTTGGCTACCAAGAGGGACGCATGATTGGAATAAATTTGTCAAACCATCGGAAATAGATGTTATTTTAAGAGCAAAGCATATTTTGATCGAGGATATTCTAGGTTTTAAATTTCATTTTTTTAAAAAAAAGTGGTATTTCGATAAAAATATTGATGTGAATTATATTTTATATGGTGTGAAGAGGTAAAATTTGTGATTACTTTTACATCAAACGAGACTTTGGAACAATATTATTGTTTTTCGATTGGTATAACACTTATTACAACTGTCTCATTTTGAATGTTATCTTTTGGATTTACAATATCCCAATGAACTATTTTATATTGATTGTAAATA
>CAIPFW010000188.1 GCA_903864455.1 uncultured Anaplasmataceae bacterium
AATATAATATATATAAATCGTTGGCAAAAAATCTTCAATGCATTTTCACCGATAAAGAAAATCACCCAAACTTCTTGTTTTTTATATTAAATTTATTATAATTGATTGATATATGAAAATTATTTATGAACTTTTATAATCAATTTTTAAATTTTTTGCATTATCTAGAGCCGACTTTTCATGTTTTGTTGGCGATTTTATGCGTAACGATTCCTTTGCTAATTTCAATGGCCTATCTCACCTATGCTGAAAGACGAGTGATTGCGGGGATGCAGATGAGAAGTGGGCCAGATGTGGTGGGGCCATTTGGTTTGATACAGCCATTCGCCGACGCTTTAAAGTTAATTTTGAAGGAAATTATTATTCCGAACAAAGCCGATTGTAAATTATTTTTATTTGCACCAATTATCACATTCGTATTAGCAAATGTTTGCTGGGCGGTGATACCATTCAACGGCTTGACGTCTGCGGTTGCAAATATCAATGTTGGAGTGACGTATTTGCTTGCAATTTCATCATTAAGTGTATATGGAATCGTGATTGCGGGGTATGCGAGTAACTCAAAATATGCATTTTTAGGGGCGATGAGGTCGGCGGCTCAGATGATTTCATATGAACTGTCGATTGGTTTTTCGTTAATGCTCACTTTGATTTTTACGGGGTCGCTCAATCTTGGTCAAATCGTTGAAAAATATCACGAGGCGCCGCTTTGGTTTGTAGCTTTGAATTTCCCAATGTGCGTTTGTTTTTTGATTTCTATGCTCGCTGAGACAAATCGTCATCCATTCGACCTTCCTGAAGCTGAAGCGGAGCTGGTTGCCGGATACAATGTTGAGTATTCTTCAATGAGTTTTGCGCTATTTTATTTGGGCGAGTATCTCAACATGATTCTCGCATCGGCGCTTATGACAATATTTTTTCTTGGTGGGTGGCATGTACCGTTTGGCATAGAATTTTTGTCTTTTATTCCAGGAATTTTTTGGATGATTTTGAAAATGCTTTTCATATTATTCATATTTATCTGGGTGAGAGCGGCTTTGCCAAGATATCGTTATGATCAATTGATGAGAATTGGCTGGAAATTTATTTTGCCATTCACGCTGATTTGGTTGGTGATTGGCTCATCGATTTTGTTTTTGAGCGGGAATTTACCCCAATAATTTATGATAAATTTTAGGCGATATCCATAGGGATTTCGTCTTTCTGTATCGAATTCTGTGGTTGTGCGGTCAATTGAATTGTATGTTGTAAATTTTCGTCTGAAGTGACTTCGCTAATACTAACTTTGGTTGTAGCAATTTCTGAGATTATAAGTTGGTCTTCCGGCGTCTCGTTTAAATCATCATCATTTAAAATGATATTATTGTTCCTCAAATATTCGTTAAAAGCTTGGTTTAAATCATTAGAAAGATTTTTTTCGCAATTTTTATCAAGTCTGTATCTTTCTGAATAAAGATTTATTCCGCCAAGAATAAGCGTTTCATTTGTAACGTAGCCAGATATTTGTATTTCTGAATTCTGTTCATCAAAAGATTTCATCATCCATCTAATTTTTTTTAGTTCAAGATCTTTTGATCGATTTGCACACGCTTTAATCATTTGATTTACTTTTCTTTCAAAGTTGCATTCATGGTTGAAAAGCTCTGATTTATTCTCTCCTAAAAAATTCCTTTCTTTAAGCGAAAAAAAAGAAATAACGATATCTTTATAAGATGTTTTGATTTGAAATTGAAATCGCGACGTTTTGAAGCCACTGCATGCAAGCTCATTATGCCAATTTGATGACTGAAAAGGTTTGTGATCCATTTTATAAAAAATAAATA
>CAIPFW010000189.1 GCA_903864455.1 uncultured Anaplasmataceae bacterium
ATGTATTTTTTTAAAAATTTATACTTTGCATCAATTTTCTATAATATTTTAACGCATTATCGAGATATATGTCTCTTTATATAGTTGTATATATTTTTTTTTTATGTATTATTTGCGATAAACGGCTTGAATGCTGTAATTTTTTAAAGGATATCGTATGACTTTTACAAAAAAAGATTTTGTTGATTTGGTTCACGAAATGATTGCAAATTCTGATTTTAAATGGAAGGATCAATGCACAAAAACGAATAGTGAAAAAATTTATGATGGTTTTGTTGAATCATTGATAGATGTGATTAAAAAAAATCCAGATGGATTAAAGCTTGGTCGTCTTGGAACTTTTAAAATTAAGAAAAAAGCTGCGAGAACTGGTAAAAATCCAAGAACTGGTGAAGCGATTCAAATTGCTGCAAGAAAAGATTTGACTTTTAAAGTATCTAGTAATATAAAAGAAGAGTTAAATTAAATTAATTCTAAATTAATGAGCTCAAACATTAAGAATTTTACAGATAAATCAAATAAAATCCAAAATCATCAGCTATTATTCATTAATGGTGATATTTTTTTGGGAAAACCCGCAAAAATTTTAAAAAATCAATTTTTAATTGTGTCAAATGGGCGAATTGAAAAATTCGGCGATATGAAGAATTTTGATTCGAAGAATGATAATGATTCCCAGACCCAAATTATAGATTGTAAAAATTTATTAATTTGCCCTGGGTTGATAGATGTTCATGTTCATTTTCGTGATCCGGGTTTTAAATTTAAAGAAGATATAAAATCTGGTTCTGAATCTGCGATTGCGGGTGGCTTCACGACTGTTGTTTGTCAGCCAAACACATCGCCGACGCTTGATAACTCTATGACGATTGATTATTTGAAAAATCAAATCACTCAAAATAGTGAAATTAATATAAAATTTTATTGTTCAGCGACAAAAAATTCTCTCGGAGATTCGATAGTGCCCGTGCAATCTTTGATAAAGGGTGGGGCGGTTGGTTTTACGGATGATGGATTGCCGATAAAAAATGCCAAAATTATGAAAGATTTATTAAGATATTCGTCATTATACAATATAGTAATCGCTCAGCACGCCGAGGATCATTCGTTGTCTGATGGTGGTTGCATGCATCACGGGTCTTTTGCACAAAAATATAACTTTAAAACGATTGACCCAGCTTCAGAATATTCAGTGATAGCGAGGGATATCGCATTGCTCGAGGATTCTGAGTTGAAAAATGCACGTTATCATGTTTTGCACGTTTCGTGCAAGGAGTCGATTCAATATATTCGTCAAGCAAAAGACAAGGGTTTAAAAGTGACTTCTGAAATTACGCCTCATCATTTCGTTGCGACGTGTGACATTTTCAATGAGCTTGAGGAAAAAGGCGAGTCGCCATCGTTAGCAAAAATGAACCCGCCTCTCAGAGAGTCCGACGATGTGAATGCAATGATAGATGCCATGCGGGATGGCGTTATCGATATTATTGCGAGCGATCATGCGCCTCATGACGAAGATTCGAAAGAAAAGTCGATATCTTGTGCTTCTTTTGGAATTGTTGGTCTGGAAACTATGCTTCCACTCTCTCTAGAGTTGTATTTTAATAAAAAATTGTCTTTAGAAAGAATTTTGGAGATGTTGACGATAAATCCAGCAAAACTTATTAACGAAGATTCGCACAGGGGATTTATAGATATCGGCGCTATCGCTGATCTATGCGTGATTGATATTCATAAGGAATGGACGATAGATGTTGCAGAAATGAAGTCCAAATCTATCAACTCACCTTTCAATGGTAGAAAAGTGAAGGGCAAAAACATTTACACAATTGCAAGTGGTGTTGTTTTGCATGGTTTATAGGGTTATTTTTAATTGACGGGACTATGAGCTCTATTTTGAATTGGTTCAACGTCACCATTTATTATAATTGAAGTTGATCCTTGTTGTTTTTTTTCAAGATGTGTCTTCAAAAGATTTGAAATTTCTTCATAAATTGTTATGTCGCACGCATCTATGCATTCATCATTCATGAGATTTTTAATATAATTAATAGATTCATTAATAAATTTATCATCAAGCTCTTTTTCAAGTAATAATTTGACGAATTCTATCGACTTGAAATAAATCGCACGATCGAGTAATGAATCGTCAAGTATATCGAGTGTGTTAATATCGAGACCGCATTGAAAAAATAATTTTGAAATTGTTGGATTATTCATTACATGATGAACTGGATATGAGTTATGACAAGAAAGGTTTGGATTCGCACCTTTTTTTAAAAGAATTTCTACTATTTTTTCATTTTGTTCTTTACATGCCAAATATAGTGGTGTTTGATTGAAATAAGATGCGGGAATTGGGTTCCCAGGTTTTTTAATTAAGTTGTTTTTGATTGTAGGGTCGATTTTTCCTTTTAATAAATCATTAAACCCTCCCCAGAATAAATCTGGCTGCATGCTTTCAGGAGCCTCCATAAACTCATTAGATTTTTTTTCAAAATCTTCATTTGTAATTGCTTGATAATTTACATTATTTAAATATAAATAATGTTTATTGCCAAAATACTTTTTTAAAAAGATTTCTAACTCTCCTTCATCACTTAAAATTTGTGCGTTTGTTTGATTTTTTAAATTGTGCATACTTGCGTACA
>CAIPFW010000190.1 GCA_903864455.1 uncultured Anaplasmataceae bacterium
CACGATGGCAACAGGAGGAGCGACATACGGAATCGCTCAAACGAGTTTTTTAGCAGGAGCGACAGCAGCCGCTTCTCCTGTAATCGTTCCTACTGTATTGATTTTAGGGGGAGTTGTTCTTATTGGTGGAGCGATTTATGGCGCTGTTGAGCTTGGAATAGCAATAAGAGCCAATAAATATAGAGCTGAAGATTTGAAAGAATATGTTGAATGGTATATCGAGTCAAACATATGGCAATCTTATTTTAAAGAAGAAATTGTGAATGCTAGACATCCAGACGATAGGAAGCTTTTCTATATGGATAGAAAACACCCAGCGATAACAGAATATATAAAATATCTTACAGAATCGATCGCTGAAATCGATCAAATTAATGATCCTGAATTTAAATTGAAACTTCAACAATATAAAACAAGAGTATTTAAATATATTCAACCAAAATACATTCTAGCTTTCCACACAGAGCTTCGTATCTGGTGTGCATATCATCAAGTCGGTGAATTTGCACCAAAAGATACATCTTGGCATTCTTCAATTTGGTACGAAAGACAAGAATTAAAACTTAGAATGTTCGAATGTTTTAAAGGCGAATTAAAATTTCAAGAAATTCCTTGGTGGGAAATTGTTTATTCGCAAAATAGATTTTCTAAAAATGAAAAAGGTCAATTTATCCGAGATAACAAGGGAATTTTCAAACAAACATCTTGGGATTTTAGAGAAAATGAATTTAAAATAATTCGAGACAAATTATATAGAATTTTCAATGTAATGGAATATCTGAGAACTCAAGATTTTAACGAACAACAATATTGTGAAATTACAAAAGACTGGGGCGAATCAGTTTTACAAAGAATTGATCCAAAGAAAAGAGCGGAATTCGAACTTTTGTTTAGAAAGTATAGATATCTCGGAGGAAAAGGAGAATTTAATAGAGAAAATGTTTTAAATTCTAGATATTACAATGAGATGTACGCATATGCGTTGAAACATTGGAATAATCAAAAAAACGGCTCTTTTGCTAAAAATATTACAGAAATAGTAGGAGCTACGGCGACTCTTACATTTATTGTAGAATTTGGTTTAATTGTTATGGGTTTGCAGACTCTTGAAGAAGTTCAATTGTCCCAAGCTTGTGCGAGTGGTGTTGAAGATGCTTGCAACACGTTGATAGAAATGCGAACACACGAAGAGATGCATGATATGGCGACTATGGCTGTTTTAGGGTGGTCGTGAACTACCCAGCCATAAATGACGGAGCTTCCTCTGCGAACTCTCAACTTTTGTTAAGATATTTAGAAGGCTTTCACGATGGTTCCCAACGCATAGATAAGCTTTAAGAATATTTATCGACGCATTATAATCAGCATTTAGCTCTTTATTGCAATTTTTACATATAAATTGCGACTGAGAAACTCTACTCTCTTTTGATATATGATTACAATGTGAACAAGTAATAGAAGTATAATGTGGCTCTACTTTTACCAATTCATTTCCATTTCTTTTAAGCTTATACTCAAGAAAATCAAAGAATTTACCCCACGCTTGACTTAAAATAGATTTATAAACCCATTGCATTTCTTATAAAACTTTAAAATTCCGTATTTTTATCGATTTTCGGACGATAAAAACTTCAAACTCACTTCGATTTCCCTCTGTAAAGCGATTTAAACGCGATTTATTTTCGCATGGTTGCCGAATTTTAAATATAAAACAAACGCAATGGGTTTA
>CAIPFW010000191.1 GCA_903864455.1 uncultured Anaplasmataceae bacterium
ATCATATCTTTCTCCTGCAAACTTTTTTTTGCCTGGTTTTTCAGGTGGTATTATATATGAATGGTTTGGTGGCAATTGAACAAATTCGCCCAAAGCAACTTTCGCATAAAATATTGATCTTGTTCCATCCTTATTTTGAAAGGAATATTCATTTTTACTATACGAAGCATTAACAGAAAAGTATATTCCTTGTCCCCACTTTCCTGAATTTGAATGTCTCATATCAAAACCAAATTCATCATCATATATTCTGTTCGGTTCTGATTCTCGTGTACCATGAAATAACCATTGTTCATTTGTACTTTGTAGGCCTTGTGAACATTGAAAAAATTAAAAAATTTATAAAAAAGGAAAAATACTAAAAAATCAAACCAATCAAGTATTTAAACGCTACTTAAAACTGAATTTTTAGCAACTTTTAAAAATTAATATCTTAAAACTAATAACTGGTAATAGCGTTTATATCAAGTCTTTGGTTGTAATGGTTTTTAACTTTAAAAATGACGATATAAAAAACAAATATTGTCACATTGTTAAAATAAATACTGACTCAAGTCGTTTTCAAACCAACTTGAGTCGGTTTATGACCATCTTGAGATTAGGTAAAAATTTTGGAAATGTCATTAAATCTATAGGTGATTCTTAATATTTTTTTTCACTCAGACCAATATATTCAAAATTATTATACGAATAATCAAGAATATTCGTCGAATTTTCATCTAAAAAATTTTCTGCTAAATCTGTATTTATTTAAATAAATGTTATAACTATTCAACTTTTCCCAACGACACTTTTTAACATCACTATGTGTTAATCGTAGTTTTATTATATGGCAAAATGTAGAGTTTTAAATATAAGTTGTCCCAATTATTATATAGAAATAATACTTTTTATCAAATGTTTCTTTTTACAAAATGGTTTTCAAAATTAGCACAAGTAATAAATAAAACCTTTAAATCAAAAATACTAAAAGTGCATCTAAATTCTAAATTAATAATGAAAAGTTATTATTGTGCGTGAACAGAACATACGTCAATTTTTTCAGACATCTTTATTTAAGTTAAATAAAACAATTAGATTTTTAATATACTAAATAATATACTTTACCTTTATCTTTCAAAATTTTTTTTTTATTTTGATAATATTTCCACAGCCAACAATTTTGGATTCTCTCTATTTTTACAATATTTGGATTTGGAATAGACTTGGAAACTTCGGAATAAATATTTTTGTATTCATCGGTATCTGAAGCAACTAAACATATCTTCAAATTTTGATTTTCCATTGGACTCCATTCTTTTGGATTTGAAATGTTTTGATTTTGAGTAAAAATCTCAAGAAGGCTTGACTTTATTTTATTGATTGCATCTGGCGAACCTTTAATGACTAGTACTTTTTCCTTTAGCGATATCTTAGCATCGTTTTGCATCTCAAGATTTTCTACTTCATTTTTTGTTAATTCAATTTTTGTCACAATCTCTTCAATGTAAGCATCCTTTAAAAAATCTTCAAAACGTTTAATTGCATTATCCATATACGTTTTTTCACTTGCTATAAATACTTTGATTGGATTTTTTACACAATCATCAAAATCTTCTTCAGGATATTCGATGGAAGCTAAGTATGATAATTCACGTTTGATCAATCGCTTTAAATTTGTCCTTATATTTCTCTGAATGCCGTCACCTTGAAAATATGTTCTCTTTCTGTTTAAATATTCTTCAACCACTCGGTTATTTTTAGCAAATTCATATTCGTAAATTTCAAAGTTATCGTTATCATGACGCTTTATCATCAATTTAATTGATTTTTCATTATTATTAAATGCTTTTTCAATCATCTCAGATTGAATTAAAGAAAATGGAATTTTTCGATTTAAATCATCAATCCAATTCCATTGATATCTTGAAATGTTAGGAATTTCATTTGATATATTATTCTCGAACTTTGTTTTTAGATTCACTTGTTTTTTGTTAATTAAGTCTATGACATATTTCTTCTCACTTATATTAATCTCAAATTTGCTCTTATAACTCGAAAAATTAGATTCTTTAAATTCCTTGAATTTATTTTCAATTAAAATGTTATATTCTGATGCAAATGCTTTCCAATTTCCTTGATCGTCTTTCCAGTACCACCTTTCATTAGGAGGCATTTTATTTTTAATGGCTCTTGAGTCA
>CAIPFW010000192.1 GCA_903864455.1 uncultured Anaplasmataceae bacterium
TTATTTATCAAGAAATTTAAGAAAATGCAATGGGTTTAATGATTGTATTTTCGTTTAAAATTTGTTATTATTACAGTAATTTTGATACAAAAATTATTAACAAAATGAGCGGATACAATTATAAATGGAAATTAAAATTTAAATCAATAAAACTACTGGGTCTTTGTGAGCTAATTTTTGGATTTTTATTGCCATTATCACTGTGCATTGTTTTTATTTTAAGTAGATTGCTCAAATTAATTCCAGAACCAACGCTTCCAAATATCGAAATACCTGGAATTACAGATAAAATGACAAAATTAGATGAAAGCGTTCCACTCATAATTAAAATTCGACTGTCTATTTTATGCGTAATGTTTTTGCTTGCAATGGCAAATTGTATCGCAAATTTCTACAAAATTAAGCTTTTGAATGATGCGATAAAAAAATGCAAAAAAGAAGAGATGAGTAGTGCGAAAAGAAAAAAAAACATCTATATATTCGGTGGGCTTTTTTGCTTTCTCTGTTGTTTTTTGATTTTTGCGGATTGCTTAGTGACAATTTTAAAAATTACAGACGTTATTAAAAATCAGCATTTTTATAATATTTTATTGTCATGCTCAATTTTTTACGCATTGATGCCATTATTTGATTTGGTTATGTTCGTGATGAGAGAATTCATAAAATGCATTTATTATGATAAAATTTCTGAAAATAAAGATAGCTGGCAAGCAAAAATTTATTCTAAATTATCAAATATTGATCATGTAATGGGTATTTTTTGCTTTATTATGGATTTATATAATTGGAAAAATATTGAAAGGAATATAGGGAGCAAATGTTTATCAGAGGATTATGAAGTGAAGCATCACTCTTCAAATGCCATAGATCCCGATGATCCAAAGAAAAACTTCGATGAACCGGAAAAATATACATTTCTTTTGTTTTATTTTATACCGATAGAAGTTACTAAAGTTGAAATATAATATAAAACTATAAAATGAAAAAACATCAAGTAAGCAATAGCTATAATGAAATTCGATTGGATAGATATTTAAAGAAAATTCTTATTTCAATCAAACAAAGCTCGATTGAGGAATTTATAAGAAAGAAAAAGATCGGAGTTGAGGGGGTGAATGAAAAAATTACATCAGGTTTTCGAATTAAAAACAATGATGTGCTTTTGATTTGTGAGGATATTTATGAAAAGTATCAAAATTTGCAATTCATTCAGATTCAGGAAAAAAAGCAATACAAGGCGAATAATCAAATTCGAGATTTATTTAAAAGAGCGATTCTTTTTGAAAATGAGAATTTTGTAGTTTTGAATAAGCCTGTGAATTTTTCTTGCCAAGGTGGAAACAATATAGTTCATTCAATCGATGAAATTATGAGATCTATTTATGGTGAAGAGATTCGCATCGTTCATCGACTTGATAGAAAAACATCGGGCATTCTTCTCATGGCGAAGAATCTTCAATATAGTCAACTTCTTACAAAATTTTTTAAAGAAAAATTCATAGAAAAAACTTATTATGCGATTTGCGAAAATAATGAAGAAAAAAATGATGAAAAAAATAAAATCTTAAACAATAAAAAAATTATTATCAATAAACCATTGAGATCAAGATATATTTTGAGTGAAGATAAGGTCGTAATCGATTATGACGATGGAGATGAGGCAATAAGCAATATTGAGCTAGTGAAAAAAATGCATTCAAACCTTCTTTTACTCAAAATAAATCCAAAAACTGGTCGAAAGCATCAAATTCGAGTTCATCTCACATCGATAGGGTTGCCGATATTGGGAGATGCAAAATATAATTCAAAACAGTCTCATTATAAAAATATGTTTCTGCATGCTGGAGAAATAAAAATAAATCAAAAAGATTTAAAATTTGAAATAAAGTGCGAATTACCAAAATATTTTGTGGATTTTTTTGATTAAAAAAGCAATATGCAAAATTACTTTTCCAATCTTTTATAAAAATAAGGTTGAGTTTTGAAAGTTTGATTGTTTTACAATCAAAAATCGTCGTTCAAGAATCGAAATAATGCGCAAATTCAGCTGGCGTTATGTAGGAATTTATTTTGTTTAATTCTTGTTTTTTGACATCAATATACGATTTCAACATTCCTAAAGGAAATACATCATATTTTTGTAAAAATTCATTATCTTCTTCTAAAGCTTCTAATGACTCGTTGAACGAAGTTGGTAATAATGTATAATTTTTTAATTGCTCTTTACTTGCTGAGAATAAATCAAAATCCGTAGGGTCTCCAGGGTGAATTTTGTTCACTATTCCATCGATTCCTGCCATTAAGATTGCAGACAATGCTAAATATGGATTTGCTGTTGCATCAGGAAAACGACATTCTATCCTTGTTTCATTTTGAGAGTTTCTGTCGCTATATGGTATTCTTATAGCAGTAGAACGATTTTTACGTGAATAAGACATAGTGATAGGAGCTTCAAAACCGGGTTTTAATCTTTTGTAGCTATTTGTTGTTGGATTTGTGAATGCACAAATCGCTCGAATATGCTTTGATATACCGCCAATGAAGAATAATGCTAATTCTGATAAATTCTCATATTTATCTCCATGAAATAAATTTATATTATCTTGAAATAATGAAAAATGACAATGCATACCACTCCCAGCATCATTTACAAAAACTTTCGGCATAAACGTGCATGTTTTATTGTGAGAAAATGCGGTATTTTTTATGATATGTTTTGCAATCTGAACTTTATCTGCAAGTGCTGTTAAAGTTCCATATTTGAAACCTACTTCACATTGACCATTTCCAACTTCATGATGGTGGACAGATGGCTCCATATTTTTTATTTGAGATAGATTTTTTAAAATATCCGTTCGTAAATCATAAAGCGAATCTTGTGGTTGAACAGAATCATAACTTCCTTTGCGAAATGCATTCAATCCCTTACAATCATCATTTTTGCTTGATTCCTCAGCTTCATCGCATTTTATTTTATAAAATGTATTTAAATTCTCTAAAGAATATGATAAGCCATTGAAGAACATTTTTATAGAGGAAGAGTTAGAGCAAAATGCAGTTGTTGCAAATTTTGCAACAACTGCCGCAGATGGCAAAACTTATCAAGTTGACTACTATAATTTGGATGCCATTATTTCTATTGGCTATAGGGTTAATTCAAAACGGGGCATTCAATTCCGTCAA
>CAIPFW010000193.1 GCA_903864455.1 uncultured Anaplasmataceae bacterium
CCCCAAAACCCCAAAACCCCTATAATTTGAAATTTTCTATAATAATTTGAATTCAAAATTTAAATCATTTATAAATATATTATTATAAAGTTTTTATAATTTAAATGACAAACAAAGCTCCAGCAAGTGCAAATCTATCTCAAAGATCTGGAAAGTTGACAGACGCCAAAAGAGAAAGACTTATTGAAATTCAAAAAAGAGAGTAGCTTAAAGGTATGCTTGTTAACAAATTCAAATTAAAATATGGAAACAATTAAAACATATCAAAGTTTATTGATAATGAGGTCCAAAAATTTTTGGCAAATGATTGATTGACTGAAAACAATTTATTGGGTCTTGATGCTAAAATTGGTAAGGAAGCAAACCTTAGATATAAAAAAATTAATATTCTTGATGACAGAATTAGCTAAAGATCAAATTCTGCAGTTTAAAGAGGAGCAGATGCATAAAGTTAAGGTCTATCCGCTGCGAAATTAGACGCTTTAAAAGAAAACAGTAAAAAAAATGCTGATAATCAATCTATTAGAAGTGCATCTGCTTAAAGTCAAGTCTCAGGAGTTGCGAAAAATAGTAAGTACATTTTTTTATTAAAATAATTTTGAAAGCAGGAGACAAATTATCATAGATTTCTAAAAATTCTAGCTAAGCTAAAATTACTGAAATATATTCAGAAATAAATGAGAATGATGAATGGGCAGCAATTTAAAAATTCAACTCTCTTCTTCATTTTGAAGAATAGAAGCAGTCTATGCTTAGAGATGCTGAAAGAAAAAGATTAATTAGAGAGTAATTAAATAAATAGATCGTTGATAAAAATATGAAATCTTAAGATGAAAACAAAGAAAGTAAACTTTATGATGACCTAGCTGCAGAGCATTTTAAGCTTCTTGAAGAAAGAGAAAAATAAAAAATTCAGGCTGTAAAAGAAAAAATAATGAATGACAAATATTCTAGAGATCTTTAGTTGCAAGATGAAAAAAGAAGAAAACGTCAAGAAGAAAAAGTAAGGATGCAATAAGAGTAAGAAACAATTTAAAGACTCAAAATAGAAATGGAATCTGAAAGAAAAATTTAATTAGAAAAAAGAAGACAAGAAAGAGAGTATTTATAAAAAATGCTTTAAGAAAATGAAAAAAACAAGGAAAAGTAAAAATAAGTGCAAGAAATTGAGAGGTTAGAAGATTTAAGATCATAAGAGCAATATGCTAGAATGTTAGAAAAATAAGAGTAGGATAGAGAAAGAGAAATGAAGCAAAGAGAGGCCAGAGCTTAAGAATTCATGAACAAAATGGCAGACAATGTTCTCCATAAAATTGAGCAAAGATAGAAATTCGAAGATGATATGATTGCAAGATATGAGAATGAAAAGGAAATGCGATAAAGAATAATGGAAGAGAAAAGACTTCATAGAATGAAGCAGGACTAAGAAAATATGAGATAGTTTTTGGCTTAGTAAGTGGAGGATAAGAGGAAGAGAGAGCATGATGAAAAGTCAAATATTGACTAGTAAGCAAGAATGTGGTAAACTGACAAATAAAACTATGAGTTGGAGGAATAGAGATTAAAAGATAGAATTAATAA
>CAIPFW010000194.1 GCA_903864455.1 uncultured Anaplasmataceae bacterium
TAAATTTGATATTAAAAAATTAATCTTCAAAATATTGCTATGGTTTGTTCTATTTTTTCAAGTGAGTTCAAATGTCTTTGATTTTTTGTGTATATAAAAATTACGATAAGAGTGAGAATATGTGGAGTTTTTTTAAAAAAAATTAAAAATTTCTTTGTGAAGAAAAAAATTGACAAAAGGCCAAAAAAAACTATCATTAAATTTAAAAATATTACAAAATATGAATTTTAATGTAAAAATTAATGGTCAAGATTATCAATTTGACAAAGATTATACAATAATTCAAGCATGCGAAATAGCAGGCATAGAAATTCCTCGTTTTTGTTATCACGAAAGACTTGAAATAGCTGGGAATTGTCGAATGTGCCTCGTTACGGTGAAGGGTGCGCCAAAGCCCGTCGCATCTTGCGCTACGAATATTGCGAATAATATGGAAGTCACCACGAACGATGAGAAAACGAAATTTGCTCGTGAGGGTGTAATGGAGTTGCTTTTGATAAATCATCCCTTGGATTGTCCAGTTTGCGACCAAGGTGGAGAATGTGATTTGCAAGATCAAGCGATGGTTTATGGAAAAGGTTCGAGCGAGTATCACGAGGAAAAAAGAATTGTAAATGAGAAAGACCTCGGACCATTTATCAAAACAGCAATGACTCGTTGTATTTTATGTATGCGTTGTGTGCGTTTTATGGACGATATTGCGGGTGTATCTGAGTTGAATGCTATGAATCGTGGCGAAAAATCAGAGATTATAAATGCGATATCTGGTGCTCTGAATTCAGAACTCTCAGGGAATATCATTGATTTATGCCCAGTTGGTGCATTGACAAATAAGCCATATAGCTTCAAAGCACGGCCATGGGAGCTGAAACATATGAATTCGATAGACGTAATGGATAGTCTTTGTAGTAATATTAGAATTGATAGTCGTGGTAAGGAAATTTTAAGGATTTTGCCGAGAGAGAACGATAATCTGAACGAAGAGTGGATTTCCGATAAAACTCGTTTTGCTTTTGATGGATTGAAATACAATCGCATCATGGATTTATCGACAAAACAAGATGGAAAGTTTCAAAAACTTTCTTGGCAAGATGGATTCGCTATTTTGAAAGAAAAGATTTTTAACTCAAATCCTAAAAAAATCTCAGTTCATACAGGAAAGTTTATTGATTGCGAGGCGATTTTTGCATTAAAAAAATTATGTGAAAAGTTGCATATTACAAGTTTATCTTCAAATTCAAAAGCGAAATTCTTACCTCATGATAAAAAAGCCATTTTTAACACATCTGTAGCGAAGGCAGGAGATGCCGATTTTTATCTCATTATTGGATGCGATATTCGAAAGATTTCTCCCGTTTTGAACTCTCGAATAAGACAGAACGTAGTGAATAATTTTGTCAATGTTCATACGATTAGCGGTAATTACGATTTGACTTATAAAACGAATTATCTGAGCGATGATGTTGCGATTTTAAAACAAATTGTGAATGGGGCTCATGAAATTTGTGAAAAATTATCACAAGCGAAAAAGCCGATGATTATTATTGGTGAAGAATTGTTTACCATTTCAAAAGAATTGTCGAACTATATTTTAAGCTCAACGAATCAATTAGTCAAAAAATATAACTTTTTAAATGCGGAAGAAAATTGGAATGGTATCAACATTTTGCATAATTATAGCGGGTCGATAAACGGATTATTTTTAGATTTTTCTAAAGAAAATGACAATAAGGAGGAATTAGATTTATTATTTCTTTTTGGAGAGGATGATATTGAGATTCCGAAAAGCCATTTTATCGTTTATTTTGGTCATCACGGTGATAAAGGCGCTCAAAATGCAAATTTAGTTTTTCCGACTTTAGCTTATACAGAAAAATCTGGAACTTATATAAATTGTGAAGGACTTGCACAACAGACAAGCAAAGTGATTGATTTTCCTGGAGTTTCAAAGGAGGGATGGCTCATTGTTTTTGAATTGGCGAAATATCTCAATATCTCGCTCAATTTTGAAAATCTCGATGAATTGAGAGAAAAAATGTTTAAAGAATTTAATATAAAAAATAAAACATTCTGCGACTCTCAAAATGAAGTGAATAAAATCGATAAATATTTTGATACAACGAATGATTTCAATGAAAATTTTTCATTTATTTTGAAAGAAAGAGATTGTAATTTTCATCAAAGCGACGTGATTTCAAAGAATTCAAAAATTATGAAAGTTGCATCGACGATGAAAGATAAAAAATAAAAAGTTGCACGAAGAATTAAGCATGGCTATCTCCCGTGTCTTCAGTTTCTTCAGTATCTTCAGTATCTTCATCTTCGCCACTATCTTCCTCCTGAGATTTTCCATTCTCATTCATAAAGATAAATCTCTCATCTTTGGAGGCGAGTAGTAAATTATAATGATTGAATATATTTAAAATACTTTCCAGTAATGTATTTGACTTTAAAGTGAAGTTTTCCAAATCCATTTTCACAAAAAAAACTTTCACAGTCAAATAGACGAATTTTTCGCTTGCATCAATAATTTGAACTAAAATCTTCTGATTGATTGAGTCAACAAAATGATATCCTTGAATTTTTTTTTTCAAAGCTTCAATCATTGAATTGATTTTTTTAAAATTACCATTGAAATTGACTTTAAAACTCTCTTCAAAAAATCTGTGACTTCTGCGACTATTATTTTCAAGGATGTTATTCGTAAAAATTGAATTTGGAACAAAAACAATTGATTTATTCTTTATTGTGCGAATCAGTGTAAGTCGCACGTTGATTTCTTCAACAACTCCATTTGCAACGACACCACCAGAATTGTTGAAAATTGTAATGTCATCACCAATTATAAATGGTTTATCAAGATAGATCGATATCAAGCCAGCAATACTACCAAAAAAATCTTTTGTCGCAAAACCGATAATCACACCACTTGCACCACCAAGCGTTGCAAGAGCGCCAAATCCAACGCCTAATTTTTGCATAATCGCCAAGCCAGAAATGGAAAATAATATAAGAAAGGCGATTTTTGAAAAAAGATCTATTAAATATGGATCTAATTTTTTATTATTATTGTTTGCATGGATGTTGATATAATTTTTTTTCGCCTGCTTGATAAAAATATATCCCGCAATTGTTAAAAAAATTATCGTTGTAAGCGACCGAATTTGTGGTATTTGTTCAATTAAAAATAATTTGATACCTTGGTTATCCGTTGCAAAGTAAATGATTCTACTTATAAATTTAATTAAAAGCAAAAGATAGATGAGTAAAAATATCGGTTTTGCTGTTTTTTTTAACAATATATAGTCTATCGCTTTGTTTGCAAATCTTTGTCGTGAGAAAATTTTGCACGAGATGTATAGGGATATTGAAAGTATTAATAATAATAATACGAAGAATCCGCATTCTACGATGAATGTGTATGTGAGAAAATTGTTTAACATGTTTAAATTTTAAATTCTGTCGAGTATTATTATATAATACGTCAGAATGCCAAAGCATAAAAATTTAATTTTATTGCGGAATGTGAAAATGGAGAATCGATGAAAGAAATCATCGATTTTATCGCTGTGAAAAAAAAGCTCTGTTAAAAAAAATTAACTTGCTTTTTCCATACCGAGCAACTTCGCAAGTTTAACTTTCGAAGCAAACTTAAAAATACCATCATGAAATTTATTGGGATTACTTGTGATGATTTCTTCTCGGCCAGTTATTATTTCTAATTTTCCATTTTTTGCTTCTTGATTTGCAACTTTCTTAATTGGGTTAGTAATTACTGTATTAATCTTGATAGCATTTATGAAATCGTTGCTTTCAATTCTCAAACCATAGTTGGGATTATCTTTGCCATCATCCAATTTTGCTTTATTGTCAACAGTTTGTCCAAACAACTCATTTTCTATTTTAGTACCATTTAATGAAACATATACATCTCTGAATTGAAATATAACATGATCTTTATCTTTTATATCATTATTGTCCTTTAGTAAATTGTTAATCGTATTATGGAGCCTTTTTGAATCGCAATTAAAGTAAATAATCAAATATTGCCCTACTTCTCTTTCGTTACACAATTCTACAATTTGCTTCACTTGCTTAGTTGTATTTCCTGTGATGTTATTGCTTGCATCTGTTTCAAAAGTTGCGTTAAGAGGTATTTTATTTTTTTTCGCTCCAGCTTTGTATAAAGCAAATATCGTTAACGATACTACAAGCAATAGAGATGCTATGGATAAGCTTATAGAGAGCGCTTTATGTTCGCTGAGAAAACGCTTTATATTTGTTGAAAATTTTACTAAGTCTGTCATTTTTTTCCTCAAAAAAATAATTAATAATTAATAA
>CAIPFW010000195.1 GCA_903864455.1 uncultured Anaplasmataceae bacterium
AAAAAATGTTGACTTTATGCCTGTATTATATTAATAATATATTATTAGTTGTGTTAAAAAATTCTATGGGAATGATAGTAGGAGTGCCAAAGGAAATTAAAAACCAAGAATTTAGAGTGGGGTTGACGCCTGACTCCGTTCATGCGTTTATTGGTGCAGGTAGTAAAGTGCTGGTTCAAGATGGTGCCGGTATAGGATCTGGTTTTTCAAACGATGATTATAAAAAAGTTGGTGCAACGATAATTGGTTCTGCAAAGGAGATTTTTGAGCAATCTAACATGATTGTGAAAGTGAAAGAGCCGCAAAAAGATGAGTTACAAATGCTGCGTGAGAATCAAATTTTATATACTTATCTTCATTTAGCTCCAGACCCTGAACAAACGGCGGGTCTTATTAAATCAAAATGTATTGCTGTTGCGTATGAGACAATTACCGATAAAAATGGCAGATTGCCACTCTTGGCTCCGATGAGTGAGGTTGCAGGGCGTTTGTCTGTTCAGATTGGAGCTCATAATCTAGAAAAAAGACAAGGGGGTAGGGGTATCTTGCTTGGTGGAGTTCCCGGAACGCCAAAGGCTAATGTTTTGATTTTAGGTGGCGGGTATTCTGGTGTAAATGCAGCTGAGATGGCTATTGGTCTTGGTGCAAATGTTACGATTCTTGATAGAAATATCGATAGATTAAAGGAAATTCATACAATGTTTGCTGGTAAAATTCAAACAATTTATTCTACGCAAGCTACAATTGAAAAATATATACAAGATGCTGATTTGGTGATTGGAGCTGTTTTGATACCGGGGGATAAAGCACCACGCCTTGTCACAAGAGCGATGTTGAAAACGATGAAGGCGGGGTCTGTTTTGGTTGATATAGCGATTGACCAAGGTGGTTGCTTTGAGACAAGTAGAGTCACAACTCATGACAATCCGACTTTTGTTGAAGAGGGGGTGATTCATTATTGCGTAGCAAATATGCCTGGAGCTGTTGCAAGAACATCAACAATTGCATTAAATAATGCAACTTTGCCATTTGGTTTGATGTTGGCTAGACATGGAATTGAAGCTGCAGCGATGAATGAACATTTAGCGATGGGTGTGAATGTTTATCAAGGGCATATCACAAACCATGCGGTTGCTCATGCGCTCAATCTAAAATTTGTAGATTTGAAAGAGTTATTGAAGTAAAGTTTCGAATTGGAGTGATTTTACAAATATCACCTTCATTCAAGATATTATTCGTTATCATGAATTGACTTTTTTATTTAAAAATATAAAATAAAAAGTTAATTAAAATATAAAAAATAAATGAACTATATTGCGAATCAAGGCTCAAATGCTGTCATTTTGTTTAGTGATGGAGAAATATTTTTCGGTAAATCATGCGGTATTTTTGGTGAAAAAGCAACAGAAATATGTTTTAACACTGCAATTACAGGATATCAAGAAGCTCTCACTGATCCATCTTACTCAGGTCAATCGATTGTTTTTTCCTTTCCACATATTGGAAATACTGGAGTGAATTCTATAGATTATGAGTCTGGGTCGGCATCTGTTGATGCGGTGATTATGAGAAATAAAATTTCTATCGATTCAAATCATAGATCTGAAATAAAGTTTGATGAATGGCTTCAAAAACAAGGTTTGATAGGAATTTATGATATTGATACAAGAGCTTTGATTCAAAAAATTAGAAAATCAGGCCCTCAAAATGTAGCGATTGGAACGTATAAGAATGGTGAAGAAATCAAAATCGAAAAATTGAAATCTTTAATTTCCGAATATTCATGCAATTTTGCTGATGAAATGAAGAAAATTTCTTCCGATGAAAAAAGACAAGAAAAAATAAAGCATTTGGTTGAAAAATCCATTCATAATAAAAATAAAGTTGCGGTTTTGGATTATGGTGTGAAATTAAACATTTTGCATTGTTTGATTGATAACGATTGTGCGATTGATGTAATTCCTTACAATTCTGATGTAAATTTAATCGATTTTTCTCGATACGATGGAATTTTTTTGTCAAATGGTCCAGCTGATCCAAGCGATGCGTTGAAATTAAGTTATGATTTGATTGAAAAAGTTTTTGCTTCGAAAAAGCCAATTTTTGGTATATGTCTCGGTCATCAAATCATTGCGATTTATTATAAAAAATTGAACGTTGAAGTGAAAAAAATGAAACAAGGACATCGTGGTATTAACCATCCAATTAAGAATCTCATAACAAATCATGTCGAGATAACATCGCAAAATCACGGCTTTGCGGCATTTAGCTTGAGTGATGCAGAAAAAAAATATATCAGTCATGTTTCTCTGTTTGATGGCTCAATAGCTGGGTTTTATATTGAGGAGGATAAAATTTTATCCGTTCAATACCACCCTGAGTCATCACCGGGGACTCATGATAGTCGTTATTTATTCAAGAATTTTGTTGAAATGATTGAAAAGAAATGATAAATACTATTGTAGTTTATTGATTATATTTATAGAATATCGTTATGAAAAACAAATGTTTAATTTTTTTATTTTATTTTTTTATGAACGTATCTGCGTCAAAGAATATGTGGGCTAATGATATCAACAATCTTTTGAAAATAAAGAGAGATGAATCGCAAAAATTAATTAAATTTGGATATACTTCAAATGTTAAAGAGGCTTCAAATGCTGATTTAAATGTAATTTTTTTAACAAAAGACCAAAAACTAAGCGATATTGAGTTGCCATTTTCAAGCGAAGAACAAAATAATTTAGAAAAATTTTTAAATAAAGAAAAGTTTTCTGGAGAAAAAGACAAGATGTTATCTTTGCCAATGTTAATCAACGGCGATTATAAGAATGTCTTAATATGCGGTTTTGGTGAAAAACAAGAAATTGATGAGAAAAAATTTGAATCTTTAGGAAAAAAAATCACAAATCGTGCAAAATCTTTGAAAGCGAAATCGATTTCTGTATTTTATAATATTAAAGATTATGATTCAGAGATTGCATCAGGAGTTGGTCTTGGGCTTGCGATGAACAATTTTCATTTTGACCTCAAAAATAAAAAAAAGGACGATGAAATTGAGACGTCAGTTGAAAGCATTAAATTCCTTGTTAACAAAGAGAATATTGATTCTTTGAATGGAAAATTGAAGGAGCAGGAAGCTTTAATAAAATCAATTAATCATGTGAAAATTTACTCGGATACGCCACCAAATTTACTTTACCCAGAGTCTTTTGCAAATTTTATAAAGGAGGATTTGAAGGGTTTAAATATTGACATAAAAATTTTAGAAAGAGAAGAAATGGCAAAACTTGGCATGAATGCTTTGCTTGGTGTTGCTCAAGCGAGCGATTTCCCTCCAAGACTTGTCGTGATGGAAATTAAAAATGGCTCAAAAGGCGAGCAACCTGTGGCGTTTGTTGGAAAGGGAGTGACTTTTGACAGTGGTGGATTATCTCTCAAACCAGCAGATTCAATGGAAGGCATGAAATATGACATGAGTGGAGCGGCAGTGGTTTATGGAACGATGAGAGTTCTTGCTGAGAGAAAGGCAAAAATTAACGCCATTGGTGTGATAGGATTAGTTGAAAACTCAGTAGCAGGAAACGCTCAAAGACCCGGAGATATAGTGATGTCGATGTCAGGGCAAACGATTGAAGTTTTGAATACGGATGCTGAGGGTAGGTTGGTCTTGGCTGATGCGTTTACTTACACGCAAAAAAATTATAAACCAAAGATTTTGATAGATCTTGCAACTTTAACTGGTGCGGCAATTGTTGCACTTGGCACAAATACAAATGCGGCGATATTATCTAATAATGATGAAATCGCAGGAAAGCTTGTAGAGTGTGGAAAAAGAACAGGGGAGGGGCTCTGGAGATTGCCATTGCAAGAAATTTATGACAGAAAAATGGATTCGAAAATTGCTGATATGCAAAATATTTCAAATTCAAAAGGTTTCGGCGCAGGAACTATCACTGCAGCTGAATTTTTGCAAAGATTTATAGAGGGTGATGTGAAATGGGCGCATCTTGATATTGCGGGCGTGGACAACAGAGCTAGCAATAGTGATTCAGGGGATTTAATTGGCTCAACAGCATTTGGTGTGAAATTATTGAATGAATTTACAAAGCAATACGAAGATAAATAAAATTAATTAATATATTTTTTTGGATTTTTATGAGAAAAATATCTGTAATAGGCGGCGCGGGAAATATAGGAAAGATGATTGTCGACAAATTGATTTGGTTGTCAATTTGTGATTCAATCGTGATATGCGATGTGAATGATGACGTTGCAAAGGGAACGGTGATCGATATCAAGCAATCACTCGCTGTTTTTGGGAAGGATGTAAATTTAATTGGCACGAGTGATTATTCTGAGATAAAAAACTCAGATATTATTATCGTTCCAGCTGGTGTGCCAAGAAAACCTGGTATGACGAGAGATGACTTGTTGAAAGTGAATGCTGGAATTGTAAAATCAATCGCAACTGAAATTAAAACTCATGCGCCGAATGCATTCGTGATTGTGATTACAAATCCGTTGGATGTGATGGTTGCAGCGATGTATCATTATCTTGGATTTGATAGAAAGAAGGTCATTGGTATGGCTGGCGTACTTGATTCTGCGAGGTTGACTTATCAATTATCCAAGCTTTTCAATGTGAGTTACAGTTCTATACAACCAATGGTAATCGGTGCTCATAATGACAACATGTTACCACTGTTACGATATTCAACGATTTTGGGTATTCCCGTGACTGAGTATATCAAGAAATTTTCAAATCTTTCGTTTGGCGATATTATAAAAAATGTTCAAACAGGAGGCGCTGAAATCGTTGGTCTTTTAAAGACAGGTTCGGCTTATTTTGCACCTGCGACTTCAGCGGTTTTGATGGCTGACTCAATATTGAATAATAAAAATCGTGTTTTATCGTGCTCAACATTGATGAATGGAGAATATGGCGTGAAGAATATGTTCGTTGGTTCACCAGTTTTGCTCAATAAAAATGGAGCGGATAAAGTGATTGAGCTTGATTTGACGAGTGAAGAAAAAGATTTATTTGATAAATCGGTGAACTCGATACAAGACGTTTTGAAAGATTTCAAATTTGAATAACGAAAAAATACATTAATATAATATTAGAATAATAAGATGGCGATAAATAATGCGGCCGTGATTGGCCTGCAATTCGGTGATGAAGGGAAGGGGAAGATTGTTGATTTATTGGCAAAGGATTACGACATCGTTGCAAGATTTCAAGGTGGGGACAATGCTGGCCATACAATCGTTGTTGATGGAGTGAAGTATAAATTGAGCTTGATTCCATCGGGCGTTTTGCACGGAAAAAAAGTTTTTCTTGGGTCTGGAGTTGTTGTAAATCCATACAAATTGAAAAATGAAATCGAAATTTTGCGAAAACAAGGAATTGATGGGTCGAAATTTCTTTTTATAGCAGAAAATGCATTTGTGATTTTCTCTCTTCATAAAGCGATGGACGAATTGAATGAAAAAATTCGAGGTGAGGATGCAATTGGTACAACTAAAAATGGTATTGGTCTTTGCTATTCTCAAAAAATTCAACGAAACGGTTTTAGAATTTGCGATCTCTACGAAAGCGATGATATTTTGATAAAAAAAATTCACTATATGATTGAAAGTTATAATTGTATGGCGAAAAAATATCAAATAGAGGAAATCTCTTATGAAACAATTCTGAACGAAATGAAGGATTTTAGAGAAATTTTAAAAGCGTTCAAAGTCAATGAATATCATTTTATTCAAAATGCGATAAAAAATAATGAAAGAATTTTGTTTGAAGGTGCGCAGGGTTGTGGATTGGATGTGAATCATGGCACTTATCCATTTGTGACTTCCAGCTCGACTTATGTCGCTCAGGCTTCTTTGGGAACTTCGATTTCGCCAAAACAAATAGGGAAGGTGCACGGCATATTGAAGGCATATACGACTCGAGTTGGCAATGGCTTTTTTGGCACCGAGGATACGACAGAAGAGATTTTAAAGGATAAAATGCAGGAGATAGGTCAAGAAATTGGCACGGTTACAGGGCGAAAAAGACGTTGTGGATGGCTAGACCTTGTGATGACGAAGCAATTTGTCAATTCAAACGGCGTGGATTCAATAGTTTTAACAAAAATTGATGTTTTGGATAATTTTGAAAAAATAAAAATTTGTATCGGCTATCAATTTCAAGGTGAGAAAATAGATTATGTTCCGTTTGTAAATTATAAGGATGTTGAGCCGATATACAAAGAATTTGATGGTTGGGGCAAGCAAAGCCCAACTTTAAATATAAAAAATTATGATGATTTGCCTGAAAATGCAAAAATATATATTCAGTATATTGAGAATTTTTTAAATGTTAAAGTTGAAATTATTTCAACTGGCCCACAAAGAGACCAAACGATTTTATCTTAAACCCATTGCATTTCCC
>CAIPFW010000196.1 GCA_903864455.1 uncultured Anaplasmataceae bacterium
AATCGAATACTATCAAACCTGATTCCAATTTCAACATTACATCCGTAAAGCTCATTGTATTAGATGTTGCATCTTTTGATTGCGAGTTTTTTCTTTTACATTCTTTTATCGCATCACCTAAAGCATAACCGAAGGCGAATTTTTTAGCATCTGGATATTCACGATGAACATATCCACGACTTCGATCATCTTTACCTTTCATATAAATTGCATTTACTTCTTCTATATGATCCAATGTCGCACCTTTAAAAAGCTCATCCGCATATGAAACAATATGAGCATAATTATAATCCACTTCATTCGTCCTTCCATATTTTATACTTTTAACTTTTCGATCATCGTCAATCTCAAGAACAATATAATATCTATAATTCTTTTTTAGAACTATGCCAATTCCAATACGATTATTTTGATTGCGCCCATTCAATATAGAATTCAAAGCTTGTGTGGTCAAACAACATTCTCTTGATTTATTATATGTAAGATGAAAATGTTCTATATTCACCTCACTTTTCTCGTTTGTTACTCTTGGTATTAAATCTGATGTTGTTTCGGATTTATCATTCACTCTCACTTTCATATTTTTTACCCATATATAATTAATTCATTTCACTCAATGATGATTCCATTTTATCGAGCTGATATCCACTCCTTCATTATGCATCTCCCACAAAGGACTCAACTCTCGCAATCTTTTCACAACTTTTTGTATGATCTCAAGAGCATAGTCAATTTCACTTTCTTTCGAAAATTTACCAAAGCCAAAACGAATCGAAGTATGAGCCAATTCTTCAGTCACACCCAACGCTTTCAATACATAAGACGACTCGAGAGATGCTGATGTGCACGCAGAACCAGAACTTACAGCTAAATTTGTCAGCCCCATCAAAAGCGATTCACCTTCAATAAATTCAAAACTTACATTCAAATTTCCGTAAAATCTATGTTCTTTCGAGCCATTCAGATAAATATTTGGAATATTATGAAACAAGCCATCGTACATTTTATCAAACAATTTTTTCACGTAAATCGCATCTTCATTCATTTCCTTTTGAGCGATTTCCGCAGCTTTTCCAAGGCCTGCAATCAAAGGTGCAGATAAAGTACCTGAACGAAAACCACGCTCCTGACCGCCACCGCTCATCATCGCCTTCAAACGAATTCTTTTTGGCTTTCTTCTTATATAAAGCGCCCCTACTCCTCCCGGTCCATAAATCTTATGCCCACTAATACTCATCAAATCGATATTCATCTCATCAACATTCAGTGGAATTTTGCCAAAACCCTGAGCTGCATCAGTATGAAAAATAACATTTTTTTCCTTACAAATCTGACCAATTTCTTTTAATGGTTGTATTACTCCGATCTCGTTGTGAACCGCCATAATCGAAATCAAGCAAGTTTTATCAGTAATTGCATTCCTCAACTGCTCCAAATTCACCAATCCATCTTTTTGAACAGGCAAATACGTCACTTCAAAGCCCTGCTCTTCAAGCCATCCGCAAGATTCCAAAACGCATTTATGCTCCGTCATCAATGTTATGACGTGATTCTTACCCTCCTCTTTTTGCTGATAAAGAGCAACTCCTTTTATCGCTAAATTATTACTTTCGGTTGCACCTGATGTAAAAATAATATCTTTTGCATCAGCGTTTATAAGGTTCGCAACTTTTTCTCTTGCATTCTCAATGATATCTTCCGTCGTCCATCCAAAACCATGACTTCTTGAGTGCGGATTACCTGGGAAATTCTTATAACAATCAATCATTTCCTCAAGAACTCTTGGATCTACGGGCGTTGTAGCCTGATAATCCATATAAATCAGATCTTTTGTTTTCTCTTTCAGACTCTCTTTTAAAAAAATTTTTTCTTCAATTTTCAAATTCATTTTTTACCAAATTATCAATTTATTCTGTAAATTCAATCTCTTCATCGACAATATATCGAATCAATCTCTCTTCCTCATCTTCCGAAATATCAACTCTCAAGCCACTTCTCGCAAGCAATTCTGCGGCTTTTTTTGCATTATTGAGGTCATCTTGCTTTGTGTTATCATTTTCATCTTCTTCATCAAAATATCTATCCATAGGCACCTCAATTAATTATTTAAATTTATTATACAGGTCTTTTAACTTTTTCACAAATATATGAATTTCTTCTTGCGTATTTTTCCAGGATAAACTCATACGAATTGCATTTTTCATCTCATTTTCATCGCATTTCATCGCCTTCAGAACATGAGAATCCTCATCAAGCCCAGCAGAACAAGCGGAGCCAGAACCTAAATAAATTTTTTCATTACTATATGCTATCAGTTGCGTTTTTGCAGGCAAATTTTTTATCGCAAAATATGAAGTATTTTGCACTCTCTTCACATTCTCAGCAAATATTCTCAAATCTCTCAAATCGCAGATTTCTTTCAGATTCTTCTCAAAATCATCACGCAATTCTTGCATTTTCGAATAATTCGGTTGATTTTCTAGAGCCACCTTCATACTATAAATCGCTATTGTATTTTCTGTGCCCGCTCTCAAATTCGATTCTTGCGAACCGCCATAAATCATTGGCTTCAACTTTATATTTTTTTTATAAATTAAGCTAGCTGAACCAATCAACCCTCCGAATTTGTAACCAATAATTGTAGCTATATCCAAATCCAAGTCTTTTATATCGATTTTTACTTTCCCAATCGCTTGAGCCATATCGCTATGAATAATAATTTGATTGTGAATTGAGCGAATTTTTTTGATTATTTCTTTCAAATCGTTTATTGCTCCTGTCTCATTATTTGCATAAATAATCGAGAGAAAGATTTTTTTATTCTGATTTTGCGAGATAATTTCAATCAACTTTTCTTGATTTATCAAAGAATTTTCATCGATAGGCACAGCAATAAAATTCTCCTTACGAGAAATCGGCTCAAAAACTGACTTATGCTCACCATTCGAACAAAGGTATAAATCAAAATCTTCATCAATACAATTTATCGCTAAATTATTTGCCTCGCTTCCAGAACTCACAAACAAGCAATTATAATGATTGCAGCTCAGATATTCCTTCAAAAAATCCCTTGTATCCTCAATCAAACCATTTGCAATTTGACCAAGATAGTGAGTTGATGATGGGTTGAGCGGATGCTTTGCAAAATCATTCACCATATTCAAAACCTCTAGCAATGGTAAACCCGACGCATTATAATCGAGATAAATATATTGCTCTGGAAATATGCTTCTAATCATAAATTTTTACAATACATTATGAATTGCATGCAATTTTTACTAAAAACTTCTCCAAAATTTTATCCTTATAATCGCCCTCCTCACTTAGCCATACAAGTAACTCAGCCAAAGTTATATTTTTAAAAAAGTTTGAAGTATGTATAGTTAAGGCTTTCCAAATTCCATGATTCACGCATTTCATCTTGTCACGCTTTCGAGAGCATGGATAATCCTTATCTTTCATGGAACACATAGTCATTTTTACTGACTCTCCGCTCGCCAGAATAATATCAAGAATTGTCAAATCTTTAGCCTCTTTTATCAACTTATAGCCACCATTTGAACCTAAAAACGACTCCAAGATTCCATTATTTTTATATAAATTACAAATTCTCTTCACGTAAGACAATTCTATATCCTGCCTCAAAGCGATATCTTTTGGCTTCACAACCACATTTCTATCTTGCATCGCAATATCAGTAATAATCATGAGACCATATCTCGCTTTTGAGGTTAAAAACATAATCCGGATTTGAAATAATAATGACTCTATTTATATTATTACATCATGGAGCAATTCAGTCAACTATAATAATCGTTTATTTCTTGACATATGAAAATAAACCTTATAAAATTAATTTTGAATATTTATTTAACTTTTTTATGATTTCTTTTTTATTACAAGGAACATTTTACGACTATAATCACGATTTAACTGATTTCGCAAAAACATCCATATCGATCGATGAAAACGATCATGTGACTACAATCGGTTTAAATTCCGATGGATGCTATGAAGTGAAATCGATAGAGAATGGACATTTTGGCGATTTGCATACAGGACAACATACTGATGGATATAGAAACACAATATCAAATCCAATCATTGAGATTTTACCAGACGATATGAATCAACCTGTAATTGTTAATTTATTTAGTAATAATGAGCTTGTTCAGCAAATCACAATCCTTCCTGAAAACTTTGACTCAACAAGAATAGTTCCAAACGGATATAATCAATTCGAAACATTCGAAGATTATGCGAATAATTTTGGACATTCTTTATCTCTCATGATTCCTTATTAACTAACAATTATACAAATCACTCATTCAACCAAAATGGCATTCCGATGTTTGGCGTTGAATTTTGAGCGAAATCTTTCTCAGCCATGAGGCCAGCTTGTCTACCCAGATATCCATAATTTATAGCCATTGAAAAAGTCTCAGCCATTTGAATCGGGTCGAAAGCTTGAGATATTGCTGTATTCAACAAAACTCCATCAAATCCCATCTCCATCGCTTCCATGGCTTGTGAAGGTTTTCCAATACCGGCATCTATTATAAATGTGGCTTCTTTTTGAAATTGATTTAATAATTGCCTCAGCAAATATTTGTTCATCATTCCACGACCAGAGCCAATCGGAGAGCCCCAAGGCATCAAAATTTTACATCCGCAATTGAGTAATTTTTCAGCAACAACTAAATCTTCAGTTGTGTATGGAAATACTTCAAAACCCTCTTCGCATAAAATTTTCGCAGCTTCAACGAGCAAAAAAATATCTGGCTGAAGAGTATATTCGTTTCCAATTGTCTCTAACTTTATTCGATTTGTTTGAAAAAGCTCACGAGCCATATGTGCGGTAGCAATCACTTCTTTCACAGATTTGCAATTTGCAGTATTCGGTAAAATAGATAAATTAAATTTTTTTATCAAGTCGAAAAACTTCTCACCAAAATCTTTATTTTGTGATGTTTGCCTGCGAAGAGAAACTGTCACAATTTCTACTTTTGATTTTTTTATTGCTTCTTCCAAAATTAAAAAAGATGGATAATTTGAAGTTCCCACCATCATGCGATTTGAAAAGCTTCCTAAAAAAAGCTCTTTTGAAAGTTTATGATTCATAACATTTAACAAAAATTTTAATATCTGCATTGCGTTATTTTATAGCAAAACCAGCATTCAAAGTAAAATTTTAAATTTGATACAAGTAAACTTGAAATATTTTTATATTTATAATACTATTTAGTAGTATTAATTTATTATTAACATCTAAAAAATGCATCAAAGCGCAATCGATCCATCGCAACAGAAAAACATAAATTCAGAACTCAAGGAGATTATAGAACGAGAAAGATCCGTAATCATTGAATCTGCGGAAACATTCGATGATTTAAAAAAGCTCAGCGTATATAACACGCTAGATAACGCACACGTACCAATAAAAGAATTAGAATCTTTGATGAAAAAAATTCAATTTGCGACAATTCAAATGAGGATATACAATGAATCAATACTTCGTGTTACTGATGCAGTAATTACATACAAAGATACACCAAAAACAAAAAATATTGACCAAATAGAAGAAAAATCCCTTGTGGCAATAGATACGGAAGAAAATTTTCAACAAGAAGATAATAAAAGCTCTTTCTGTATTAAATTCTTATCTGCAGTGATACCAAAAAATATCGCCCTCTCAACAACCGAATACATAAGCACTCAATATAGCAATCTTCAAGATTCAACCATAGATAATGCTTTTAGAATAGAGGGTTTATCTGGATTAGAATTTAACTCCCCGTATCAAGCAGAACAGCAAATTCGCAATATGAAAAATCAAAGATTGATTTCGAGCGACGAAAAAAAGAAAAAAAAAATTATCTCGATTATAGAAAAAAACAAAACTTTGATAACTAATCTTGAAGAATACGAAGAGCAGATAATAAAATTTAAATTCGAAGAAAAGAAAGTTTTTATTTTAAGAGAAAACTTTCTCAAAAATCTTGAAAAATTTTATGGTATACAAACGACATGGAAAAACAAAGAACTTGCACAAAACCAAACTAGAAAAATCCTTACTATAAGTGACACAAATGATTTTGAAGATGAGCAATTAGTTCTGCAGTGAGATTTGCGATTATACAAAACCCATTGCATTTTCTTAAATTTCTTGATAAATAATTATTTATCAAGAAATTTCT
>CAIPFW010000197.1 GCA_903864455.1 uncultured Anaplasmataceae bacterium
AGTTATAATTTTTTTATAAAAATATAAACATCTCATAATTCATAAAAATGAATTTATATCCAAATTTTTCTTTTCAAATTATTCAAAAATCGCATAAAAGCGAGGCTCGTTGCGGTTTATTGAACACTCCACATGGCGTTGTTGAAACGCCAAATTTTATTTTTTGTGGAACAAAAGCTTCAATTAAAAATCTGACTCCAAGAGATTTTGCAAATGAAGGGACGCAAATCATTCTCGCAAATACATATCATTTAATGTTGAACGGTGGTGCGGATTTGATGGAAAAGCATGGCGGAATTCATAAGTTGATGGGGTGGAATGGCCCTATTCTGACTGACTCAGGAGGGTTTCAGGTTTTCTCTTTTGGCTATGGGACCGTTGCGAATGAAATTAAAGGTCGCCGTGATGGTGGAAAAAACAATCGCCCATCTATGATTTTCAAAATTGCTGAGGAAGGAGTGACTTTTCGCTCTTATGTCGATGGGGCAAAAAAAATCATTACACCTGAGATTTCTATAGAAACGCAAAGGAAAATCGGTGCGGATTTGATTCTCGTTTTTGATGAATGCACGCCATTTCATGTTGAAAAGGATTACACAGAGAATTCGATGCATCTCAGCCATCGCTGGGGTAAAAGGTCTTTTGATTATTTCGTTGCAAAAAATGATTTTCGACAGGCTCTTTATGGAATCGTTCAGGGCGGTGTTTATGAAGATTTGCGAAAAACAAGCGTTAATTTTGTGAATAATGAGGATTTTTTTGGCATTGCGGTTGGTGGGTCTCTTGGGCAAAATAAAAGCCAGATGCATGATATCACTGCTTCGACTATGTCGCACGTAAATCGAACCAGACCTGTGCATTTACTTGGAATCGGAGGTTTTGCTGATATTATTCATGGTGTGGAATGCGGAATTGACACTTTTGACTGCGTTCATCCTACGAGAATCGCTCGTCATGGTTGCGCGATTGTGAGGCCGAATATTCTGAACAAATTTAGTAAAACTGTTCCTTTGAAGCAAAATAATGAGTTTATTTCGCTGAAAAATAATATTTTCAAAGAATTCGACGGACCGATTGACGATGATTGCCAATGCTATACATGTAAAAATTTTTCTACGGCGTATATTCATTATCTCATTAAAGCGAATGAGAATTTGTTTATGTCGTTGCTGTCAATTCACAATATTCATCAGATGAATAAGTTGATGAAGAGCATTCGAAATGATATTCATCAACATGGGGATTTGCAGGAAACAAAAAAAGCATGGTTGATGGATTTTTGAGAAAATCCATACAATTTCATTTTGTTTGATCGAATTTTGTATCTTTATCATGTTTGATTTTTCGAATATTGATTCCGCTTAAACTAGCATTTCTCAAATCTGCACCCGATAAATCAGAGCCAATTAAATTTGTATATGATAAATCTGCATTCGAGAAATTAGCATTTGTGAAATTTAATTCTGATAAATCCAAGTCCCTAAGATTTGTTCCAGAAAAATTAGCACCTCTGAAATTTAAACCCTCGAGATGGAAAAGTTCTAAATTCGCTCCTACAAAATAACCTGCTTCAAAATAATTTTCTCCGTTTAATTCGAGCAAAGGATATGCAACGCCACCGTAATACTCAAACAAAATAGTAATTCCAGAATTCAGGTTTGATAGATTAGCGTTTTTTAAATTTGCTCCGTAAAAGGACGATTGGCATATTAAACCCATTGCGTTTGTTTTATATTTAAAGCTCAAAGAGCTCGTGAAAATAAATCGCGTTTAAATCGCTTTACAGAAGGAAATCGAAGTGAGTTTGAAGTTTTTATCGTCCGAAAATAGACGAAAATATTGAATTTTGAATTTTTATGAGAAATGCAATGGGTTTATTTTAGCGTTTTCTAAATTCGCACTCTCTAAATCGCATTCACCGAGATCTACATTTATTAAAGTTGCATTTTTTAGATTTGCTTTTGTTAAAATAGCTTCCTCTCTATTGTTATTCCAGACGTTACTAAAAACAGCTTCTTGTAAATTAGTATTCTCTAAATTCACTTCTGTCAGATTTGTTTCTGTAAAATCAGCGCGAAATAAATTTGCATTTCTTAGATTTGCTTTTGTTAGATTGCAAAGTATAAAAGATACAATCCATCCATCAATAAACCCATCATATTTCCCCTTAAATAAAAAATCCCAT
>CAIPFW010000198.1 GCA_903864455.1 uncultured Anaplasmataceae bacterium
ACAAAAAAAATTTTTTAAAACTATTATTCGCTAGTTTGAATTTTTATGTTATTATAGAGTCAACGTCTTGCGTTTTTAATAGGCACTCTAAAGAGTGCCTTTAATATCCCAACTCATCTCCGTACCACCAGTAAGTCCATTCCGGATGATGGATGATGAACGGATTAAGAATGAACGAACGAAAGGACGAGAAGTATCCAAAAATACTCTAAGACACCTGAAATAAACATAAATTGCTTAAATAAAGAACAGATGAATGCGATTATATATACTCATGCGATTTTTACAGTCTTAATTTTTGTCGGAAAAAATGTTGCCATAACTACACTTTACAACTACGTTTTAAAGTTCGAAACAGAAATTATGTCAAAATTGAATAATAAAAAAATTGATCAGAATAAACATAAAAATGAATTTCGATTATATGGGCTGTTTTGATACTAAATTTGAAGATTTGTTAGCCGAGAAAAATGCTTATCGTATGCGAGATGATTTATTTGCAACACTTAAACTCAAATGTTTTCCTTGCAAATTTTCAACAGTTTGTTTCAGGAATCAAAATTTCTATTACTCTTATGATTTGTTAAATGAGTATTTCAAAAAGCGATTTATGAATGAGACAAAAAATAATATTAAATTTGACATGGAAGAATTTCCTTCTGAATCTGAAACTTTTGAATTAATAAGAGAAAAATTAATTGTTTCAGTTGAAAATATATTTGATAAAGATAACGTAAAATTCGTAACCAAACAGTCAAATTTTGAATATAAAAAAACTTATCGTACTTTTCGAACGTTAAATATATATTTTAGACCAGAAGTTGAAGAAAATGTAGATGAAATTATTGAGAACTTGATGAAATTTAAAATGATAAATGACGAAGAAAACTGCGTTCATATGATCTGTTTAGCTATTGATGAGGATGATGAAAAATATTTACATCTAGAACCAATCAAAATAAGAAATCCTAATATAAGCGATCTTGATTTACAATATGGTCAAAATTTTAAGGAATTTCATAAAAATTTGATGGAAAATTTATTAAAAGAAAATGCTCATGGACTAGTTCTCCTACATGGAGCTCCGGGTATACTATTTGTAATTTTTTTTTAAAATTTTTGAATAACTGTACTTCATGCACTTTATAGGTTGTGGCAAAACAAATTATCTTAGATATTTAGGCTATCAATTTAAAGATAAAAAATTGATTTATCTTCCACCAGAATTAGTTGATTACATCTCTAAGCCGGAATTTTTGCCGTTTATGTTAAATCATAAAAATTCAATTTTAATAATAGAAGACGCTGAAAACATTATTAAAAGCCGTGACTCGGGCGAAACAACAACACAAGCTGTAGCTAATTTATTAAACTTATCAGATGGTTTATTAGGCGATTCATTGCATCAGCCAATAATCGCAACATTTAATTGTGAACTTAATAGTATAGATCCTGCTTTGCTAAGAAAAGGACGTCTAATTACGCAATATGAATTCGGAAAACTTAGTACTGAAAATGCTCAAAAATTATCAGAAAATCTTGGTTTTCGAACTAAAATAACTGAGCCTA
>CAIPFW010000199.1 GCA_903864455.1 uncultured Anaplasmataceae bacterium
TGATGAGAATTGCATCTATAATGATTATGCTGAAGAGATTGAGGTGAAGACTGGTTCAGTAGGTTTAAGGTAAATCAATTGGAATTAAGAGCTGAGATGAGCTTAGTTCGAAGGGCAAAAATCAAACAAACCACCCATCAAATCCTTGACAGGAATAGAAATTTTTATTAGGATAAAAAAAATTATTAATTATTTTATATGAATTTGTCTTTACAAGAAAATTCTATGAATTTTTCTATATGTGCTCTATATCATTTATTCGATTTTTTCGATAAAAATGATGAAGAGAAAGCGATGTCAATCAAAGAAAATATCAAAAATATCTGCGATGAGTTTAGTTTAAAGGGCACATTGTTGATTACTCATGAAGGAATAAATGGCACGATATCAGGAGTTTACGAGAAAATTCAAGATTTTTTATCAAAGTTGAAGAACGAATTGAATATTCAAACTTTCAAGGAGTATAAACTCAACAAGTGTGAGTTTGTACCATTTGATAAAATGAAAGTTTTGCTTCGAAAGGAAGTGGTATCACTGAGAGCCGATGTAGAGATGGATATGACTTTAAAAGCTGATGATATTGAGTCTGATGATTGGGATAATTGGCTCAAGCGAGAAGATTTGCAACTTTTAGATGCTAGAAATGATTACGAATATAAAATTGGCACATTTAAAAATGCCATCGATCCAAACATTGTAAATTTTCGTGATTTCAAAGATTATCTTCAAAAAGCCATTCATAACAAGGAACTCGATGTTGAAAAGCCAACGGCAATTTTTTGTACAGGTGGAATTCGATGCGAAAAAGCTGGAATTTATATGAGGAATATAGGGTTTAAAAAAGTTTTACAGCTGAAGGGTGGTATTCTTCAATACTTTGAAGATACAAAAAATTCTAAAAAAAACTGGGTTGGTGATTGCTTTGTTTTTGACGATCGAATCACAGTGAATGATAATTTACAACCGGGAGATATAAGATGTATGAAATGCCATGAAATTGTTTGCGATGTGGACGATAAACGCTCAGCTACAAAAGGGAGGGTTTCTTGTTGTAAATGCAAGGGAAAAAAATCCTCGCAATATTGTTAAAAACTTTGACATCGATATCGAAAAATATCAGTGTATTCGTTAGTTTGTTTCAGCATTAAAAAAATGAATTGTGATATTGTCACCTTTTTGTCTATTTTCCATAGATGCTAAGGATAGCTCATCATGATTTTTATTAAAGTGAAAAACTAAATTTGAACTATTTAAAATATCATATTGAGCTTTTAAAGAAACCAAAATTTCATTTGATGATTCAGAAATCGAATTGCATTTTAAATTTCTATTCTCTAATTTTCCATCCAGAATAGCTCGCAAAATAAAATTATGAATTTTATGATTTTTTTGCGTCCCTAATTCTTTATCTATATATGAAACCTTGCCATTGTTATAAACAATTTCAACATTAGGTCTATCATACTCTAATTTCATGTAACTCGGTCTTTTCATTGAAAAAGACCCTTTACTTGAACGATTATTTTTATCTATCTGCTCAAAGTCTGAATTAAAATTTTTAAAACTATTAAGATAATTTTCAACTTTTACAACTAAATGTTTTGAACATAATGCGTGAGAATGATTCGCGTGAAATAAAAAGAAAAAAAATATTGAAAGAAGAAATTTCATAAAGGATTTTAGACTGCTCTACTATTCCCTGTATTATTACTTAAATTACTTAATTGAAAGTTATTTTGCTTGTTATCAAGAACTTGAATTACTTGATTGAGTAATAAAAGATTCGGATTGTTTATTTTATTAAAATTTTCTTGATTTATATCGGTAATTCCTTTAGGATTATTTGATTCTGAATTTGAAAAATTAAAAAAACTAGACATATATTTTTTTACACCTTGGAAAATAACACTCTTATAATCAAGCAATTTGTATCTTTATTTTAAATGACTCCTACGGGAATCGAACCCGTGCTACCACCGTGAAAGGGTGGTGTCCTAACCGCTAGACGAAGGAGCCTAAACAACTTAAACATCATTAACGTCGATAATACTAGCATACAAAATTACATATTGCAAGAAGAAAAAATGATATTTTAGTATTTTTTTTATAAAAAAATTATTTATTTGGGGGAATATTTCTTTATACACTTTCGCCGTAAAACACAATCGTCTTTAGCGGTTGTGATGTAAGGCGTCTTTTCTATCCTTGAGTTTCAATATATTTTCTAATAGTTTCTGGATTTGCTTCTCCGATTGATGAAGTATCCGTCAGACCAAAA
>CAIPFW010000200.1 GCA_903864455.1 uncultured Anaplasmataceae bacterium
AAAATAACACACATAAACATGCCTAGACATCAAAAATCTCTAAAACATTTAAATTATGTTAACAACAATAAAACAGAATAGATGATATGAATATTACATATATTCATATGATTTTTACAATTAAAAAATTAATGCAAAAAATATTATATGAAGAATTGAAAAAAGAAGAAAATTTAGAAAGTCATTCCGGCGATAACGATTCCAAAGAATTGAACGAAAAAGATATAATCTTAAGCGACAATATAGCATTAATGAATTATTTAAAAATTTCAATCGGTAACAACGAAAAAGAATCTTTATGTATTTTGTATTTAGATATTCGAAATAAATTAATCGCCTCAGATGTTGAGAATTATGGCACGATTGATAGAATTGGCATATATCATCGTGAAATTATAAAGCGTACGCTTGAATTGAATGCGACGGGGATTGTTATTTCACATAATCACCCAAGTGGCAATTGTAAACCATCAAAAGCCGATATTCTTCTCACGGAACAATTAAACAAAATTTGTGTGAATATGGGTATAAAGCTTGTGGATCATATTATAATAAGTAGAAATAATCACTATTCATTTTATAAAAATGCTTTGATTTAAAGTGAAAATTTTTTCTTTTTGAATTTTTTAACAAAAAAAATGTATTCATTGTTCGCAATATATATTATAATCTTTTAAAAATAATAAAATAAAATATGATTCTTGAAAATAAAGATACTAAAGAAGATGATTCTCGTGATTTAAAAAGTGATTCAAAATGCGATACGAATCGTCGTGATTTTTTAGGTTTAGTTGGGACAGGTTGCGGTGTGGCTTGCTTGTGCTATATTGGGTATAAGGCTGTTGATTATATGGCTCCATCAGAAGATGCGAAAGCTGATGCGACAACTGAAGTTGACATTTCAAACTTGCAAGATGGTGGAATCATGACCGTGAAGTGGAGAGGTAAGCCAATTTTTATTAAAAAAAGAACTCAAAATGAAATTGCTGAAGCTGAAAATGTGAATTTGAGTTCGTTACCTGATCCAGAAGCAGATAGCGTGAGAGTTTCTAGTCGTAGAAAAGATATCCTTGTAGTTGTTGGAATTTGCACTCATTTGGGGTGCGTCCCACTTGGTGATAAGGGCGATTATGATGGTTGGTTTTGCCCTTGTCATGGCTCGCATTATGATACTTCTGGAAGAGTGAGACTTGGACCAGCGCCAAAAAATCTTGCTATACCGCCATATCGCTTTTTGTCTGAAACAAAAATTGTTATCGGCGATGGAAATATGAATGATAAATAAGTGGCTTTTAAATGATAATTTATTTTAATTTTATTAGACCTCTTGCCTATCTTCCTCTTTCTTTTCCATTAAATCATTTATATAATTCAATTCAATGAATTTAATGATTTAATGGATATTACAAATCTTAATGCTAAGGAATTTCAACGTTATACAGGAATAAAAAGAGAAACATATAACAAAATGCTTGAAATTGTAACTGAAGCTCACAGAATAGCTAGAACAAAAGGAGGAGTAAAAAGTAAATTTACTGTAGAGCAGATGCTCTTGATAACGATAGAATATTGGAAAAACAATTGTACATATTTCTCGTTAGGAATAAAGCATGGAATTTCAGAAGGATATTGTTATAGATTGATTGAAAGATTTGAGAATTATTTGATTCAATCTAAAGAATTTACATTACCAGAGATCAGAGATATAAAAAATGAAGATGTTTTGATTGTTGATAGCACAGAAATTGATATTCAAAGGCCAAAAAAAAGTCCTGTCAAAAGAAACACTATTCTGGGAAAAAGAAAAGACACACGATAAAATCTCAGATTCTTATCTCTTCAAAATCTAAAAAGATATTTGATATTAGAGTCGATCATGGATCTATTCATGATTTTAAATTGTTTAAAGAAACTTATAATTCATTAGGCATCCTTGAAGATACTTTGATCATCGGAGACTCTGGTTATCAAGGCATCGAGAGGATTCATGTCAATTCTCTTATACCATGCAAGAAACCATATAAATGTAGTAATTATAATAAAACTATATCTCAACTAAGAATATCAGTAGAACATGTTATAAGAGAATTGAAGAAGTTTAATGTGATTGGAGGGAAAAATAGAGATCGGAGAAATAGATTTGAAATGAGAATTAGATTATTGAGTGGAATTTATAATTGGGGGAGATAGGCAAGAGGTCTAATAAACAAAATTATGATGAGGTTTTTAACCAAATCAATAAGTTAGAAAAAGATATAAATTCTTTAGAGGCGTTTACAGAGTGGGAAAAAAGCCAAGAGAGCAAAGCAATACAAGATAAATACAAAAAAGCGCAAAACTTTTCAAAACGTAAATATGGCGAGGAGAGATTAAAAAATTCAGAAAAAAAAAGAAAAGATTTGTTGAAGAATGAGCAGTTCATGAATATTATGAAAGATAGAGCAAAGTCAGTAGCTCAAATGTCAATTACACAAAACAACAAAAAAATAGGTAGTGCAACTTCTTTTTTGATAGGGGAAAGTAAAGATTGTGTATATTTAGCGACTAACAAACACGTAGTTTTAGGTGCAAATAGCTCTAGTGCCTATCCTATTAAGAAGGATATCTCTTTTCATGAATGCGATATTTCAATAAAAAGTTATAGTAACATTGACATTCTTGTATTTGAGAATATTGATTTCGCAATAATAAGAATTCCAAAAAATGATATTGAGTATCCAGATGCAAAAAATTACAAATTTCCAATTATGACTTTTTCTCACGATGATATCGAACAAGATGATTTGATTATAAAAATAGGAAATACTCTCGGTGCCGGAATCACAACTTCTTTTGGCGTGTATTTGGGAGAGTCGGATGATCTTGACGGCTCGATGTCTATAGGGGACTATATATCACATGCTGGTGACTCTGGTGGACCAATAATGAATAATAATGGATATTGCGTAGGTATTCACTGCGGAAACAAAGAAATTTATAACGAGCATCCTGACTTTATCAAATCTTCAATACTCATTGATGAGATTGAATTCTTAAAATTTGAAAATCCTGGTATATTAAAAGATTTAGAGATTCAGATTGAGAGCCCAGATGAGAAATTAGATATTGATTATCGCTCAATATCTACAGAAAATACTCTAAATTCAAAGCCATACAAGTAAAATCTATTATTTGAATCGCATTTATAATAACTTTTGTTATTAAGAGATTTGGCTTCACAACTATTTTTAAAAAAAAGAATTCTTGAGAAACAAATATGATGGTTTAATGGGATTTTTTATTTAAGGGGAAATGCAATGTGATTTATTCTTACATCCTTCTGAATTTCCAAATGATTCGTAGGGAGATTATTGATTCTATCTTGCAAAGCTTCCACATTCGAATTAAACATTTTATCATCAAAAGACGCAACTTCGCGCGCTCTATCTTTCATTTCTGCAATGCTTTTTTCTGCAAAATTTTCATTTGGACGAACAATATTCATCAAAACAAGCAATCTATCTTTTTCATCTGCATTTAAAATATCAATTGCGCTTTGATTCTTTTGATTTTTAATTTTTGGATTCGCTCCTACTTGTAGTAATAATTCTATGTAATCAGAGTCCCTTCTTGCACATGCGATGTGCAACGCTGTATTACCAAATCCATCAACATCATCAATACGATCTGTAATTTTCTCATGAGTTAATATTTTTGTAAAAATTTGGAATTGATTGTATGTATCTTTGTCTTTTCTACCTTTCGCTACAATAAAATGAAGTGCGTTTTTCTTCATATCATCTTTTATAAATGGATCGACGTCTGGAAATAAATCCATTAATTTTATCGCCCTCAAATCACCCTCACATATCAACTCTATTAACAACGTATCTTGTTTATCCCAGCATGGACAGCAATGCACACCGTTACTATTAACTCCATATCTAAAGTTTTCTGGAATGTTTTTTTCTTTTTCTAGAAAATATTCTATAGTTTTTTTGCCAATAGAAAACTCTTTTCCGGTATCATCATTCACTAACCGATAAATAAACCATCTTAAGAATGATGTGTGAAAGCCAATAGCTGATTTTATATTGCCTTGGGAAAAAAACCGATCTTTTGTTGCATCATCATAGAATCGATCAATATCTTTTCCTATCTTGTGAAGAATGGATTCGTTGTTGATGCCCGCTTCAACTCCCTTTGACCTGAACATTTCTATGATCTCCTCATCGTTGAGAACGCCATCTTGTGATATAAGTTTTGATTCTATAGTTGTAAAAGCGGGCGGGTTATGCTTTATCGCGCTTGCTCTTTTATAAAGTGTAAACACCCCATAATCCGTTTTTATTGCTTTGCTAAGATTCATCAAGGATGAAATAAAAACAAAATTTTTTCTTTTTGTCTCTGGTTTTGTCCTAGGTTCTGAATTATTCACATCTTTTCCGTCTTCTTGAGGTGTTATTACGGATTCTATTTTTTTGTTATTTTGGCTATTTGTTTCTTCTTGAAATGGTGAAATATTTGCATTATTTATCTCTCCTTTACGTGAAATTGGAGGTTGTATTTTTGGATCTATATCTGGAGTATTTTCGATATTTTTCTTTTTTGAAAAGCAGTATTTTTTTATTGTAAATACTGTACAAATAATGATTGCAGTGGCAAGAAAAATCGCAATGAGTATAAAAAGAATCTTTGTGTTTTTATAAGTCATAATTATTATCGAATGAATGATTTTATTGTAACAAAAATGAACAATTTAAACAAAAATTCTTCTAATAAATCAAAAAATCAATCCTTAAAAACACATCTTGATAAATGCATTTGATAAAGTCTATGCTTTAAATTCGAGACTTTCTTGTTTTCTTTTGCAATCCAACCATGGAAAATGCTTTCACCACTGTTTTCTGTTTTTTTATTTTTAGGAAATTCAATAATGAGAATCTTTGCCATATATTCATTTTTGTTTTTAGGAGATTTCCAGCATGATTCTAATGTAATTTCGAGATTTTTATAAACAGCAATACTATTTTTATTTAACTCGATGGTTTTTGAATTTTCTTCCAACCTGTCAAGAAGTGTAATTTCAGCTTTTTCACTGTAATTTTTTGGGTCGAGATCGTTTGCTATACACAAATGAGTAGCAAAAAATATGCAGAAAAAAATAATATATTTCATTTTTTCAATAAAGCTAATAATGTTTCGACGTTGAGTGATGATTGAGTTAAGATAATCTCTTCATCATTTTTTAAAAAAATATCATTCGAGCCAGGTGATAATTTTAAGTATTTTTGACCTATAAATCCGTTTGTAGCAACCATGATGGCGCTATCATCAGCTATTTTATATTTATCGGAAACTGAGAAGCGAACCATGATTTTGTAATATTTATCTATATCATACGATATTAATTGTCCGACTTTGATACCACCTATCTTTACATCGCTACCAATCACAAGACCATCAATATCTGTGAAATTAGCGTAATAATAATTGTAGTTTTCAAATTGCGATTGAGACTGATGAAAATAATCCGATGTGAATTTCCAGCCCACAGCAATGACAATCACTATCACTAACAATCCAATCGTTGTTTCAATAGATTTAATTGATTTAAGAAAAGAGCTCAAGCACATACTAATTTTTTATCCAAGAATGATAAACTTCCTCCTTTTTCCTCGATGGGTTCAAGATATGATTTGTTGGAAAGTAGGAGCCTTTGATACCTGTAATATTTGGCATATGATTTTTAACGAAAAATGGTTGTTTAGTCGACTCTATTTTTGATACATCATCAAGATAATATCGCAACCACGCAGACCAAAGAGGCGGTATTGAACTTGCTTCTTTTTTATTAAAAAATTTAACATATCGAATGTTTCTACCGAAATCATCTTGAGTTTTTAAAAAAAAATAACGATTTCCGTAATAATCTTCGCCAACAAATTTAGCACACTGGAAAAACAGAAAGCATTTTTCGATAATTTTATGAAAAAACTGCATATTATTTTAATGTTCTATATTTTTATTATAACAAATTTTTTAATAAAAACAAATGCAATAGAGGAGCTCTTTGATCTATCAATTGAGTCCTTCTATCAACTCGTTGCATTGATCTTGCATGTAAATTTCGCAAAACAATGAAATTAAAGAGTTTTTCAATTGTCATGTATAAATCATTATGTAGTTTCATCTTGTTGAAAAATTCGTAATTACTACTTACTTATTTAGAATTTAATTTATTCTCAACAAGACTTTTAAAGTCTTCTAAAGTGAAGGATTTGCTATATTTTAAATAAAGTTTTGTGTAATTTGCTTGGAATTGATTCTTATCGTATTTTTCATCATTGATTTGCTTTGATAAAATGAACTCATTTTTATCAATCTTGCCATTATGATCTTTATCAATTTCCTTGAAGGTATCAACGCCACATAAAAATACTTAAAATGCACCAGAGCATTCATTGCATTCTCCATCAAACCATTTTATCATTTCACTCAATGAAGTAGCTCCATCTTTATAAATATCAATTTGATCAAATATTTTTTTTGCATCTTCTTGGCTCTGAGTGGATATTTCTTTCATTGCTTTTCCCGATATCTTTATTGTTTTTTGAGTTAAGAAAAAAGTTAAGAATTCATTTAAATTAATGATTTTGTTTTCATCTTTATCGATTGCGTTAATATAACCTCAAGATCCCTCTTTGTATCTCAGTATCCGCTTTTGAATTTTCTTTTATCCAATCGATATATTCTTCAAGCGAAATTTCTTTGTTCTCATCGACATCAATTTCTTTAAAAATTCTTTTTACCTAGTCGATTTCTTCATCGGTTAATGAAAGATTGCGATTCTTTGTTTATACACTTTCGCCGTAAAACACAATCGTCTTTAGCGGTTGTGATGTAAGGCGTCTTTTCTATCCTTGAGTTTCAATATATTTTCTAATAGTTTCTGGATTTGCTTCTCCGATTGATGAAGTATCCGTCAGACCAAAA
>CAIPFW010000201.1 GCA_903864455.1 uncultured Anaplasmataceae bacterium
GTCTCTAGATTTTATGAAGGAAATCGATCCAGTTTTAATGGTTTTCCCTTCAAGTGAGATAAAAGCAATATATAAAACATTAAATATAAACAATGAAGGCTTAAAATTTTTAAACTCTATTGCAAATGAAGATAAAATTATTTGCTTTAAATCCGATGGTAAATTTTATTTTGCAGAATTCGATATTGAAAAATTCTTTTCGGAAGAAAAAAACACTGTTTTTAATATTGAAAATGCGTAAAGTCTTTATTTATCTTTTTTTTATATTGTGCATTTCGAATGAAGCTCATGGTTTATTTCCTCTGGGCAGAGTGATCTTGAAAGATGGAGAGAATGCATCTTGGAATGCCGATAGTGATGGAATAAGTTACAGAAACCAATACAGTTTAAAATGGGATGAGCAGACATGTAGAACGAGATGGGGTCATGATATCGGTTATGTTACAACTCCATCTATGAATCCAACGAATTCTGATGGATTCTTTAACCCAGGAATCAATACTATACATGGATTTATATGGTGGGATATATGGAATGGACTTTCTTGCCAGACTCATCACGGTGGAGCTACCTTTACAGCGGTTACACCAAATATGAATAGAGCTTTTTGCAGATCTCTTGGTTTGTGGGATGCGGAAAGAGTTTGCTTTACAACAAAAAAAGCTCCATCTTCCAAAAGAGAGCTTTATCAATGGTTAGCGGAGATTGATTACGCAGTTGGTGGAAAGGATTCCCAAAATGACCCAATTTTGAATAAAGTCCGTAATTGGGATGCGAATGCTTTGAATATTGGATACAGAGATTTTCAATATATAAAAATGAAGTGGGTAAGAGATATAGGTCTCGATACAGATCCCGAAGTTTTAAAAAAATACATTTCACCATTTCCTGGACAAAAAATGATTTGCGCAAGAGCAAGAGGTGCGGCAACAAGTGCTAGTAATCCAGCTTGTAGCGAGCCCGATAAATGTTTATCTCTTGATTCGTTGCACCTCATAATTAAATGCTTACCTGTACCAATGGGGCCGCCACCAAATCCATTTACAGGATTTATAGTTGGTAAGGAAGTTATATATTCAGTGCCTGTAAGGGGTATGGATTATGCAAATCCATCCGCTAGAATTGTTTACTTTGAAAGAAATATAAAAAAAATTGCAATTAAAGATAATTTGAATAGCGGTAGCATTGAATTTGATTCTGGGTCATATAAATTTAGAGTCAACGTTGATGAAAGTTCAATATGTTCTTTTGTTGTGGATTCAAAGGATGCGAATATTGCATATCCTGTGGGATGCCAAGATAGAGGTGTCGCTCCAAAACCAACTATAGAATCAAATTCGCCAATCACAGTCTCTAATAAACCACAAAGAAAAGTCTCTGGAAGGGTGTCTTATCCATGGCATGATTTCCCTCCATTAAGACCGACTGATTTGAGTGAATTAAAAGATATAACAAAGTTAGAAATAGATAAAGAGATACATTCAGATGAAAAATATGGTGCAATCACTGTATTTCAAGGTGGCTTTAATAGAAATCCACAGAGAAAAAAAATTAATCTAGAATATCTGTCAGAGAAAATGTGCTATGTGAAGGATGGATCGGCAACAGGAGTTGTAGAGTATATTGATGTTAATAATGATTGCAGAGAAATTCCATCTATGATCAAAAGAAGAAATATTGAGTTATTTCGATGTAAGAAAGTAGATGAAGAGATGTTTGTTGAAAATAAGGATGATTGTAAGTTGATTGATTTTGAATATGATGGTGGCGCGACACAAAAAGGAAATCAATGTCATAATGGAAGATTTATTTTATCTAAAAATTGCGACGATATATCATCAAATGTTGTTTATGAGCATGATGACTCTGGACAGAAAATTTGTATGAGGAGTTGGAGGGGTGGAGAGAGAAGATATACAATAGTAAGAAGAGATAAAAATAATCCATCCAATATAACAAAAATTAAAATTGTTGAAGCAAACAATGTATTAATGTATTTAGATTCGAATGGCGAAGTTGATTTTTCTAAAAATCCAGAATCATTCAATAACTTCTCCCAAGATGACTTAGATTATTTCAGAAGGATTGATGAGAGTCACTATTGGTATAAAAATGCAAATCGTGGAATTGATATAAAATATAGATACGGTCCAAAACTTTTTAAAAGTAACGACCCTATGAATTTAAGTGATGCAACAACAAGTTATTTAAACGTTGATACAAGTCAACCAATATTTTTAAATCAAGATGATGAATTGCTTGAGCCAGACCCTTTAGATGCTGGCTTATGTTCAGATATAAATCTTCCAGCAACTGGAGAAAAAAAATGGGAGTATATTTTACAAATACCTGGATATTATACAAACTATAATCAGCAAGCATTTAATAACGATTCTGAGTTAAAAAATTCAGAAGCTAATTTAATTAAAGCTCCCGGAATGATAACAGTAAGCGCAAATACAACTCAAGATTTGTCAAAATTTGATGGTGTAAAAAAATCAACGTTACTCATTCCAACAAAATTCGTAAGCGGTGCTCAAGGGGTAGATGAGGCTATTTTAGGAATTGCAAATGATGCAAATAACAGAAACATTAAATTTTCCTCATTCAATCAAAATGTAACAAATAATTTTAATTTTAAATCATTTAATTTTTATCCAGACTATTTTGAAAGTAGAAAGAGTGGGAAAATACTATACTCAGACGGGAAAGATTTAACAAAAAATATAAGTGCAAATAACCCACAAGAGAATCTCTTCGATACATCATCTTGTAACTTAATTGAATTTGAAATTTGGGGAGGTGGAGGGCAATCACGCTCCAATGCAATGGTTTTAAATAGTGATAGCGTTGTTATAAATGCATCAAATAGTGCATTGCAAAACAATGCTTCTGCTGGTCAAAATGGTGCATATGCTCAGGGAAGGTTCAAAATTAGAGAAAATAGTTTCTTGAAGATGAAAGTTTCCGATGGATCTGGAAATATAACGAACGGTCCAAACAATACAGCGGATAAATTTAATTTAAGCGATGATTTTTCTTCAATCTCAGTTACAGACACCATTGATACAAATTTACAATTAATCAGAGCCTATTCTGGCTCAGGAAAGCATGAATGCGAAATTAATTCACAGTGCTCAAGTTTAAAAGAAGAGCCTAATATTGAAAAAGCGATAAATAATAACGAGCAATTAATTTTTAAAGATGATAATTCAAAAGCAAGTTTTGTAAGAAACGCTCTTATAAAGCCACTAGAAAGGGGTGGCTCAATAGACAAAAGAGATATAGCTATTGATTCTTATAGAAATATTACGATGTCTAGTTTTTCTGGCATCGTGAACGATTTATTCAGAACATTACCACTTTCATCGCCAGTTGTAATCAACATGTATATAGACGATGAGAATGATCAAGTAAATGGATATAAAATTGAGGACTCATTGGTGAAATTTACAACAAATACCGCTTCTTCTGATTGGAAGGATAATGGAACTGGGGATTTTAATGAAATCGGAACTTATTATTATTTGGGTCAATTGACAAACCTTGGTAATAATTTTAAATTCATGAATAGAAGTCGATATTTTGATCCAGAAATTTGTAAATCGAAGTTGGAATCTTGTTATTCCGGATCTACGCTAGTGACAGACAAAAATCCTAGATTTATTTATGGTGGGAATTCAAGTTCTGCAGTTGGAGTTTCTGATAATGATTATTTAAGAAATTTTGTATTAGGATCAACTTTGACTCAAGCGCAAAAAGATGCCTTAGTGACTGATTTTAACTTGTATTGCCCTGGATTAGGTGGTTGCTATTTTCACAACGGAAAAAGTGATACTACGGGTAGGTTTGTTTCCCAGCCTGGGAGTGCAGGATTGATAAAAATTAGATGCAAAAGGATTTAATGACGAAGATTATTGTATCAATTATTCAAAAAACAGTCATTGTTTTAAAAAATTTGACTCAAATTTATTGAGAAATGCAATGGGTTTACACTCCTTGAAAATTCATCAAAAAAATATATTATGAAATTCAAGCAACAAAACTAATCGAATGAATAAAAAAATCATCTTAACGGGAGATAGACCAACGGGTGCACTACATATAGGGCACTATTTTGGCTCTTTAACAAACAGAGTAAAGCTTCAGGATGAATACAATCAATTTGTAATGATAGCCGATATTCAGGCTTTGACTGACAATTTCGATAATCCTAAAAAAGTTACAGAAAATGTAAAAGAGCTCATCTGTGATTATTTAGCATGTGGAATCGATCCAAATAAAACGACAATTTTTTTACAATCACAAATTCCTGAAATTTCTGAATTGACGATGCTATACATGAATCTCGTCACAACAGCTCGCCTCGAAAGAAATCCAACAGTTAAGAATGAACTTTTGCAAAAAAAATTTGAAGGAATTCCTGCGGGTTTTCTTTGTTATCCAATTAATCAGGCTGCCGATATATCGATATTTTTAGCTGATAAAGTGCCTGTTGGAGTCGACCAAGCTCCCATGATCGAACAGACAAACGAAATTGTGAGGAAATTTAATAGAATATATAAAACAAATTTTCTGAAAGAATGTGAGGCTATTCTGAGTGAAAGTGAGAGACTCATTGGAATTGATGGGAAAAATAAAATGAGTAAATCGTTAAATAATGCGATTTTTCTTAAAGATTCTGATGAGGAAATTACAAGAAAAATTAAAATGTGCTATACGGACCCAAATCATATTAAAATTAGCGATTCTGGAAATGTTGATGGAAATGTTGCGTTTATATATTTAGATATTTTTAATTCGAATAAAGAAGAAAACGAATCTCTCAAAAATCATTATCGAGCAGGTGGTCTCGGCGATATGGAAATTAAAAAGAAATTGATTCAACATATAATCGATTTTATAGCTCCAATTAGAGAAAGAAGAAAATATTACGAAAATAATATGAGTAAAGCTTTGGAGATTTTAAAAAATGGAACAAAAAAAGCTCAAGTAGTAGCAAAAAATAATTTTCAAAAAATTCGGGAGATTATTGGCTTGAATTATAAAGATATTTTTTAATATTTTCTTAATTTATATCAAATACTTTATAATACGTTGAAAGTAAATTTGTAAAATGAATGAAAGAAATAAATAATTTGGTAGAGCATTGGCTCACAAAAAATAAAAAAGTTTCAAACTTTCAACAAAATGATTTTCTGAAAAAACTTGTACTTTTTTGGCCAAAAATTGTTGATGTAAGATATGCAATTCATTCAACTCCATCCCGCATCATGAGGGAAAATGACAAACATATTCTCATAATATCGGCTTATAATGGCTCAGTAGCTCTGCAACTTCAGTCAAAAATTAAAGAGATTGAAGCGAATATCAAGAGAGAGGTTGGTTTTTCTCCGATTCATTCAATTAAAATTCAGCAGAGATTATCGTAAAAAACTTCTGTAATAATATAATTACTCTTAAGAATGACTTTTAGCACCGTGCATACGAAGGTATTGCTTAATTTCTTCTTTTTTGATTTCGTCAAGTGTCTTCATTTTTTCTTTTTTTCCTTCAATTTTATACACTTTCGCCGTAAAACACAATCGTCTTTAGCGGTTGTGATGTAAGGCGTCTTTTCTATCCTTGAGTTTCAATATATTTTCTAATAGTTTCTGGATTTGCTTCTCCGATTGATGAAGTATCCGTCAGACCAAAA
>CAIPFW010000202.1 GCA_903864455.1 uncultured Anaplasmataceae bacterium
ATATTAATATATTCATTATAATGAAATACTACCTTGTTGTCAAATTTTCAACAGCAATAATTAAATTCTCCATCAAACAGGCGATTGTCATAGGCCCTACTCCTCCCGGTACAGGTGTTATAGCTGACGCTTTGCCGCTTTTCAAAATATCTTCAAAGTTTGCATCGCCCGTGATTTTATTTTTACTCTCTTTTTCATCAAAATATCTATGAATACCGACATCAATAATAATAGGTCTCAAAGTATCAGAAATCATATCCTCTGTCACTAAGCCCATCTTCCCTGCAGCAGCAACGATTATATCGGCATTCAAACATAAAGCTTTGAGATTTTGCGTTTTCGAATGTGCGATTTGAACGGTGCAGTTTTCATGTAATAATAAATGAGCTACGGGAAGCCCTACTATATTCGATCGCCCTATCACCAATGCATTTAAGCCAGATAAGTCCTTTTGAATTGTATGTATTAATTTCATACACCCTTTCGGTGTGCAAGAAATCATCTCACCCTTCCCTATCGCCAACAATCCAATATTCTCAGGATGAAAGCCATCAACATCTTTTTTTGGATTTATCGCAATGAGCGCTTCAAATGAATGAAGATGCTTTGGTAGTGGCAATTGCAATAAAATTCCATGAACTTTCTCATCGTCATTCAACGACCGAATTGTTTGAAGAAGTTCATTTTGATCGATATTTTCACTTAAAATGATTGAAATAGACTTTATACCTAATAATTCTGCTGTTTGTTTTTTGTTTTTAACATATATTTGACTTGCAGGATTTTCACCAACTAAAATTACAGCTAGACAAGGTTCGATATTGTGAATATTTTGAATATAATTCACTTTATTCTTTAAATTATCTTTGATATTCTCAGAGATTTTTTTTCCATCAATGATGATCGTCATATTTTTATAAAAATTTTTATTTGCCTCATTATAACTTAACAATACTCAATTCATCAATCATAATTACAACGCTTGTGTTTTTTGCCAGAATATTTAAATCATACACTTTATAAAATGAATTTTTTTAATATAAAGAATATGAGTTTAGCAAGTATACCAATCACAAATCTTACCCCTACAACAAAGAGAGTGGATAAAATAGAAGCTGAACCAATTTATTATGATCAAGCGAATAAAACAATAAAAATTAAACTTGGTAATTATTTAGGAACAAACGTAAAGGGATCATCTGGGACAACTTACTATAACGGAACAACATATACTGATTCTGAAAATGTGAGATTTGAAGTCAATGGCATCGAATACGGCTCTATCATTCATAATGATACTTACAGTAACAATTATAATCGGATTGATTTGAAAAAAACAGTTAAACAATCAAGCGGAGCCTATTGGTTCGTCACAGGAAATAATACGCTTAGATTTGACGCTCCTTTATCAACAACAATAATCTCGATGAAATTTCTTAAAGAGAATAATATTGTATATTTATTGATACAAAATTACATACCAGATACTTTTTTTGATCAAATAATATTAGATATAAATTTCATTCGGAACGATGAAATTTATCAAACAATGAAAAGTGGTTTAAAAGAATTTATAATATCAGGCTTAGCTTCAAAAGCATCTCAAACTGATTTAACTACAACGAATAGTAAAGTCACAACTTTAGAAACAATCAATTCTTTTCTTGTAGGAAAAACAAAAAATATATTTTTAGAAAACAACAGAGTTAATATTATATGTGGCGTATATCGTGATGTAGAATCTAATTTTGGTTACATACCTGAAACCAATACCTTATATCCGATGTATTTCGAAATAATCAATAATAGATCTTTTAAGTTGCATAGAATCCATAGTTGGACGATTATTTTTACTTTCAATAAAGATGTAATTATAAATTCTCAAACAATAAACAATCAGTTATATACAATTTTATCATTTGTATACAATCGTACATCTGAATTCAAAAATATTGAAATGAATATTGAGTATGTAGGAAACAATGCAGCACAAGATGATTTAGATGCGCAAATAATGATTCATTCTATTCAATTAATATTTGACACAAAAGCATCTCAAGCTGATTTAACTACAACGAATACAAAAGTCACAGCTTTAGAAACATTAGTTGAAACTTTAGATAATGCGATTTTTCAGATGATTCTTGCTACAAATATTGTTGCAAATAGAAACACCTTACAGAACAAAATTAATTCTGGTGATATAATTTTTGAAAAAGGTACATTTCTTTTGAGAACAGGAAACGAGTATAATCCAAATTTTCAATGCTTGTCAGGAGGTAATGGCAATTCAAATCCACCTGTAATTTGTTCTAATGCGAACGGCCTTGGATTTGGAATTGTGTGCAATACTAATAATTTTATATTAAAAAGTGTTGATGCTATAACTCTTGCAACCGTAACATATAATATGAATATCATTGGAGCAAGTGTATCAATACAGACAAATCCAATAAATAATAAGAGATATGTTTATCTAGGAATACCGTATACATATGGTTTAACGATGACTTGGTCTGCAATAACAAGTGGTCTCTATGTTGATACTTTTAATAATGTCCTAAAAGCAAATCTCGCGGCAGTTTTTACTCAAATAGGCTAATTCACAATCGCCCAATCACCATTCGGTTTACGACAGGCTTTTCCATAGCCTGTTTTAATAGTTTTGTTTATTTAATATTAACTACTATTAAAAGTTTTAAGCTTACGTAAAATTCAATAAAACAATAATATGAAATGATAAAATAATTATATGGGACATATTATGGCCAATGCAGCAGATTTAACAAACGCATTTGTTAGTACAGCATCAAACTTTGCAACTAAAGTTGAACTCAATACAAAAGCATCGCAAGATAGTTTGAATTCTACAAACTCTAAAGTTTCTGAATTAGAAAATAATTTAGATGAAAAAATAAAAACATTAGAAGAGAGTAATAAAGCTAATTTCAATTTAAAAGCGGATAAAACACAACTGACAGAACTTCAAAATACATTTGATGTAAATTTGAAAGTATCTAAAGATACTTTTACTTCAGAGTTAAAAGAATTGAAAAATAAAATTAACGAAACATTAAATGTAAAAGTCGATAAAAACGAATTAACGACTCATATTGCTCGTATTGATAAAATTGAGAATTTTATAAATACTGAAAATTGCATTTATGATGTCAAAGAAAAGACATTAAAAATAAAGCTTGGCGAATATGGAGGTTCGGGAGTATTATTAAACACAAAGGAACATAATGGTAAATTTATCTCAGATGATGGTGAAAGCTATGATACAAAATATAATGCTAAATTTATCTTCAATAATATATCATATGGAATAATCATCAAAGAAAGAGATGACGGCTTAGGTCATAATATTTATATCTCTAAAACACAAAAAAATATAAATGGAGACGATCAATTTATTATTTCTGATGAACCAGGGTACAAACAAACAATATTTACATTACTAAAGCAATGGGATGTTGTTGTGGATTATGATGATGACGAACCTTCTGACGAACCAACAACAACTCAGCAACCAACTGAAGGAATAATTACAGAGCCATTAGTTAAAAATATTGTAGAAAATAATACATTATTTTTAATCTTTGATGATTGTTTATTAAGTACATTTTTTAACAAATCTCTAGTTATTGAATTTATTGATAAAGATGACTCTATGTATAATCTTTTAAATGGTGGAATAAAAGAATTTGTTGAGCTTGCAAACACTATAAATTGTTCATCGCAAATATCTGAATTATATGAAAAAATAGATGATGAAATTTCTGAATTAAACGACAGAATCTCTGGTGTTGAAAATGATTTCGACGAAAGAACAACTCAAAGAAGAATAGAAGCGTTATTGTTTTTTGATAATATTTATACAAATATGGGCAATAATTCTGAAAATTCGAAGATAAAAAGAAGGGAAATTCTACGTGCTTTGATAGAAAGTGAATATTTTAAAAATCTTATATTCGATGGGGTTAATGGAACTCTTGCACTCACATTAGGTACAGGGTTTCAAGAGCTTGGTATGGATAGTATTCCTTCTTCAGTACTAACTGGTAGAGGTGTTGGCGCCTATCCAAAATTTTTTCGCTGCAATGATAAATATTACTCGGGAGTTACTAGTTCTAATTATGCTAACTTTACTATCTATCACCTTGATGAAAATAATTCATATTCAAGAATTGAAAAAGTATCTTATATAAATGGTTTGCGTTGTCGGGCTAGCGACGCAAGTAGGACTAGAGTATATTTTACTCCTCTAAATGAAGATCTTGAAACTTGGTTTACAAAAAACGTACCAACATTATTCATAGATCCAGACTTTGAAAAAGAAATACTGGAAGGTGAAGAATGCGGTATGAAAGATTTAATGCGATTGCTCTCTTTTAGAGATGCATTCAAAACTTAATTCACAATCTCCCAATCACCATTCGGTTTACGACAGGCTTTTCCATAACCTGTTTCAATTCGACCGCCAATGTTGATTTTTTGTGTAAATTCACGGCAATATTCATTTCGATGCATACCATTACCTCTGACACGAGAATCGTTCGTAATAACAAATGAACCATTTGAATCACCGCTATTCCAGTCGTAATTTTTGCCAACCTCACCGCTATTGAGAGCGTATAATGCCGTTTGATTCATTTTTGCACGAGCATTGGCATCCATTCTTTTACCAATTTTATTGCCTAAGAACCCCCCTGCTATCGCACCTATTGCACCTCCAATAATTGCACTATTTCCAGAGCCAAATCTTGATCCAAGAAATGCACCTGTCGCCACACCGCCAAGAGTCGCCCCACCCTCATAATTCGTATTGCCATATTGATCAGCGCAACCAGACAAATTCACCAATAAAAGTGAAAATAAAGAACAAATTACAATTTTTTTCATGAACAAATTTAAAAAATTTATATTTTCATCATACAATAAATTTGATTTAAAAAATATTTTAAAATCTTTTTTGTTAACTTTTTGTATACAAAATATCATCACATAATATTGATTTATTTTAAATTCATAATATAATTAAGAAAAAGTAAATCATTTTATGAAATCTTCGCAATATTATAAAAATCTCGCATCAGCATTGATAGTTTTGGGTATAGATGCCGTTGAAAAAGCAAAATCTGGCCATCCGGGAGCAATCATGGGTATGAGCGATTTTATAACAATATTATTTGCAAATCATTTGCGTTTTTCAGCGAAAAATCCTTTTTGGCATGATAGAGATCGATTTATTTTGTCAAACGGCCACGTTTCAATGTTGTTATATGGTTTATTATATTTGACAGGTTATGAAAAACCAACAATTGACGATATTAAAAATTTTCGTCAACTGGGGTCGATCACTGCAGGTCATCCAGAATATGGTCATATCGACGGTATTGAAACGACTACAGGTCCATTGGGTCAAGGTTTTGTAAATGGAGTTGGCATGGCGATTGCACAAAAAAAAACATATGAAAATTTTAAGAAAGGTGGTCATTTCGAAGCCATAAACAATAAAATATATGTTTCTGTTGGTGATGGATGCTTGATGGAGGGTATTTCTCACGAGGCTGCTTCATTAGCGGGGCATTTAAAATTAAATAATTTAATTGTAATGTTTGATAGCAATCAAATTTCTATTGATGGTTCAACGAATTTATCAGATTCTACAAATACTCGGGAAAGATTCTTGTCTTATCATTGGTATGTAATTGAAGCGAATGGTCATGATTATGATGAAATAAATAATGCTTATGAGAAAGCAAAAAGTATAAAAGATAGACCTACTTTGATTATTTTTAATACGGTGATTGCGAATCATGCAAATAAAAAACGTGGTTCAGCCTCATCTCACGGCGCTCCACTTGGCAGTGAAGAAATTCAATTTGTAAAAAATTCAATTGAATGGACAAAAGATTATAAAGAATTTGAAATTCCTGAAAATTTATTGAATGAATGGAGGGATATCGGTTTAAAATATGACGATGAGGTAAATTCTTGGAATGAAAAATATTTAAATTTTTTTAACGAATTAAAGAATTTTCCTGATTTACAATGTTTAAATGAAATAGAGAAATTAAAAAATGAATGTAGGAATTCTAACGATAAAAATTTTTCTAAAGAGCTTTCAACTCGTAAATCTTCGGGCAATTTTCTTGAAAGAATTGTTCCATTTCTTCCTCAGATGATTGGTGGGTCAGCTGATTTGAGCGAGTCAAATTGTACTCATACCTCTTTCTCGATTCCAATTACAGCGACGAATTTCTCAGGAAATTATATTCATTATGGTATTCGTGAACATGGAATGGCGGCGATAATGAATGGCATTGCTTGTTATGGTGGTTTTGTGCCTTATGGTGGCGGATTTTTAATTTTTTCAGATTATGCGAAACCTTCAATTCGTCTCGCAGCTTTAATGAATATACAGGTGATTCATGTTTTAACTCATGACTCTATCGGTTTGGGTGAGGATGGCCCTACTCATCAACCTATCGAACAATTGACAGGACTTCGCTCAATTCCAAATTTATTGGTTTTTCGACCTGCTGATACTTATGAAACGATCATTTCTTGGGAGATCGCTCTGAAAACAAAAAATTCACCATCGGCGATTGTTTGTTCTCGTCAAAATCTTCGACAAATTACAAATCAATTTCATTCCTTTTCCTCTGATGTTGAAAAAGGCGGTTATATCGTTTCAAATTTTGATTTTGATACGTCGACAAATTTGAAAAAAATCATTCTTCTCGCAACGGGGTCTGAATTATCTTTGGCGATTGAGATTAAAAATGCATTATCGACTCTTTATAATATACGTGTTGTTTCAATGTTTTGTACAAATTTGTTTGACAAGCAATCAGCTGAGTATAAAAAATTCGTTTTATTGAATGATAATGAAGTCGATTTGAGAGTTGCGATTGAAGCTGGGTCTGAAATGACTTGGTGGAAATATCTTTCTTCAAGTAGAGATTTATTTTTTGGTATTTCAAATCGTTTTGGCGCTTCAGGAAAAGCTGAGGATTTATATCAATATTTTGGTTTAACCACAAAGCATATAAGTGAAAAATTAAGGAAGATTGTAAAATAAATACTTTTTTCTTGACAAATATAACGTATTGATTTATTATAAATAATAACGATTCATATGTAATGAATCTATTTTTTTAAAGGTATTTTTTTATGGATAAAGCTAATAATAAAGTTAAGAGAAAATGGGGTATAAAACATGGATTCGAACTTAGTATTCCTTTGCTTATACCGCAATTACTTTTAGCTACATACGGATCATTTCTTTGTATTAAAGTTTTTAATCCGAATATGTATAACAGCATCGCCAATTCTTCAAAAGTTGGTGCATTTCTTTTAGATAAGAAATTTGCTTTAGGCTTTGGAATCGCTGTTGCCTCTACATTGCTTTTGAAAGGTATTTTGTTTCTTGTACTTGGAAAAGATAAGTTTAGTGAAAAGAAATTAAAAACAGGCTCTATGATTGGAACTACTGTAGTTGCTTCATCCGCTATCGTTTGTGCATCGCTTGTTTTAGCAAATAAAGTTTCTCCTGAGAAAGCAATTCTCATGAGTCAGATTTTTGCTGGTATTATTGCCGTTGCCTTTATTTCATTTTTAGTATTTAATATGCTGAATTTAGTAAATTCATACATTGATTTAAACAGTGAAACAAGTGCAACTCAACCAAAAGATTTTAGAAGACCGGTGATAATAACAAGTAAAATTTTAGATATGATTGCAGCTTTGGGTGGTTTTTTATTCGTAAATGAAGGTATAGAAGTGCGCACAAAGTCTGATAAT
>CAIPFW010000203.1 GCA_903864455.1 uncultured Anaplasmataceae bacterium
ATTAATAATATTCGCTTTGCTTAAAAAAATTATGCCTTTTTATATATTGTATTTTCTATTTATTGTAGCAATTTTTGGTTGTCTTTTTACAAAAAATTCGTTTTTTCTCATAACATACACCCTTTCTACAACTACAATTTTTCTTGGGATTTTGGCATTACTAGGATTTGAAAAGAATACATTTCTTGTTTTCGACTCAATTTTCATATACTCCATAGTAGGATTCCTTTCAACATTAACTATAACAAAATATTTTTATGCTCTCAAAAAATAAATTTTTCAATGAAATTATTGAAATTTTCACACAAAATCATTATTTTAACTATAATTTTTTGATTTCATCGCTTGAAGATGAAAATCTTATTGAAATTTGTAACGATTTTTTTTCACAATTGAATGAAAAACAGAGTATGCAAATCGAAAAATATGAATTTTTTGGTGAAAAAATCACGGCTGATGAAATCCGAGAGATTGGAACGCTTACTCAAAATGCCAATCTTCATTCATATTACAAATTTATCATTATTCATAATATTGAAAAAATTTTACAAAATTCAACGAATATACTCCTTAAAATCATCGAAGAGCCCAATTCTCCAGTTATTTTTTTCTTTACAACTCAAAATATATATAATATTTTACCGACGATAAAGTCTAGATGCTTTCACATTAATCTCAATTATTTAGAAAAAATATATAACGATATTCATAAAATAGAAAACATTTCAAAATCTTCACTTTTTCAAGAATCTCAAAAACAAAATAATGAAAGTATGAATACATTAATTCGTAAAGATAAAAATACAAAAGACGAAGAAATATTGATACAGCGATATATCGAAAGAAATTTCTTTAAATTTTTAAGAAATAAAAGAGCGATTCATAAAACTATAAAGAATTATGAATATCAAATCAAACAAATAAAAATCTTTCACTGCAATAAAAAACATTTATTCAATGAAATTTTGATGAAATTAAAAACCGCTATTGTTGTAAAATGATTTTTTTCTACGTCTCACAGACTCTTTAGACTTTCTCAATTTTTTTTCAGAAGGCTTTTCATAATACATCTTAGTTTTTGTTGTTCTCAAAATATGATGCTTTTGCAAATACCGACCCACAGCTTTCAAAGTACGATTCACATTATCGTTACTTACAATAAACTCAACAGATTTAGCGACTAATTTCACCACTAATAACACCTAATAAAAAATTTTATTTTAAACAATTATAACATAATAACTCAGAAATATCTATAGCAAAATCATTAATTTTCACTTTTTTCTTCATTTTTCTTACTCTCAGAACCGAGATTACTATGATTATTCTTCGTTACAACTTCTTTTGGTTGCAAAATAGCCATAGTCATACCCCTATCTTGCTTCAAATTTTGCTCAATTTTCGCCACATCGACCAAATCATCAATAAATCTCTTAATAATATTCACATTCTCCGACGCATGCTGCAATTCACGACCACGCATTTTCAACATCACCTTCACTTTATCGCCCTTCTCCAAGAAACCACGAGCATTTTTCAGCTTCGTTTGATAATCATGCTCGTCAATGGCTGGTCGCATCGTGATTTCTTTCATTTTCGTCACTTTGCTATTTTTTTTATTCTCCTTCTCCTTGCGTTTTTTTTCGTATAAAAATTTACTATAATCCATAATTTTGCATACGGGCGGTTTTGCATGTGGCGAAATCTCGACCAAATCCAAATCCAGCGACTCCGCGCGATAAAACGCATCCTCCCACGTCATCACGCCCAAAGTCTCACCCTCATGACCTATCAAACGCACGTCACGAGCGAAAATCTGCTTATTAATTCGATGCTCACCCTCTGGTTTCCTCACCGCATCTCGATTATTGTAATCACGAAATTTTATCGCCATTTATTTATCACTCAACATAAATTTTTCCCTCAAAACTTTTTCTGCCTCATTCAAAGGCATTTTTGCCGTATCATTCGACCCAAAAAACCGAAAAGCCACTTCGCCCTTCTCTTTTTCATCCGCACCAATAATACAAATTACGGGTATTTTTAGTTTACTATATTTTTTTAATTTATAACTCAACTGATTGTTTTCCAAGTCAATTTCCGTTCTAAACCCGCATGATTTAAATACTTCATACACTTTTTTTGCATAATCATCAACCGTATTCGTAACATTTACAACTACAAGTTGCGTTGGTGCCAACCAAAACGGAAAATTCCCAGCATAATTCTCAATCAAAATACCGATGAATCGTTCAAACGTTCCAATAATCGCTCTGTGCAACATGACAGGTCGTTTTTTTTCATTGTTCGAGTCAATATAATAAGCATCCAATCGCTCAGGAAGGACGAAATCGATTTGAATCGTCCCACATTGCCAGTCACGACCAATCGCATCCTCAAGAACAAACTCGAGTTTTGGACCATAAAACGCACCTTCACCACTATTAATTGTATATGGCAATTGAGCAGCTTGCACCGCCGTATGCAACGCACCCTCTGCTCTATCCCACGTTTCATCATTGCCTGCACGAGTTTCTGGGCGGTCGGACAACTTCACTTTCACGTTTGTGAAACCAAAATCTTTATAAACTCCCTTCAAAAGCTCACAAAAATTCACGATTTCTTCCGTTATCTGCTCTTCCGTGCAAAAAATATGCGCATCATCCTGAGTAAAAGACAAAACTCTCATAATTCCGTGCAACGCCCCTGACGACTCATGCCTGTGACAACAGCCAAATTCAGCCATTCTCAATGGCAAATCTCGATAACTATGCAAATTTTGCTTGAAAATTTGAACGTGAAGCGGACAATTCATCGGCTTTATTGCAAATAATTTATCTTCTTCATCTCTCGGTTGCACAATAAACATATTTTCTTTGAATTTTTCCCAGTGCCCCGATTTCTCCCATAAAACTCTGTCAGCCAACAACGGCGTCTTCACCTCTATATATCCATTTTTTTCTAACTTCGCGCGAATATAATTTTCAATTATTTTATATATCTTATATCCACGATCGTGCCAAAAAACCTGACCGTTCGCTTCTTCTTGCAAATGAAAAAGCCCCAATTCACGCCCCAACTTTCGATGATCACGCAATTCAGCCTCCTTCATTCTCGTCAAATACGTCTTCAAATCACCATTATTATGAAAAGCGACGGCGTAAATTCTTTGCAACATCTTGTTTTTGCTTGAACCACGCCAGTAAGCCCCTGCAACTTTCGTCAATTTGAACGCACAAGTAAAATTCGTCGCCAAACCATGTGGCCCACGGCATAAATCGATAAAATCTCCTTGCGAATAGAGTGTTATTTTTTGATTTTCAGGAATCGTTGATATCAAATCAACTTTATAAATCTCACCCCTACTCTCGAAAAACTTTAACGCATCATTTCTCGATAATTCATACTTTGTAATTGGTAATTTTCGCTTTTGAATTTCACGCATTTTATTCTCAATTTTCTCGAAATCATCGGAAGTAATCGCAGTCGTCAAATCAAAATCGTAATAAAAACCATTTTCAATTACAGGACCAATCGCAAATTTCAACTCGCTATTCGGGTAAAGCTCTTGAACGGCTTGTGCCATGATGTGCGCTAAATCATGCCTTATGATTTCTAAACTTTCAGAATCCTTAGTCGTTATAACTTGGAAATTATCGCCATGAAAATCATCTCGCAAATCTAGAATTTTATCTTCAGATTTTATCGCTAATACTTGGTCAATTGATGAAATTTTTTGTTTTAAACTTTCATTTAATCCAGATAAACCGTTATCCAGTTTAAACAAATTCATAATTGAACATAAATTAATTATAGATTTATTTTTTTATAAATATGGGTAATATTAGATTCGAACTAATGACCCTCTGCTTGTAAGGCAGATGCTCTAACCAGCTGAGCTAATCACCCATAACGAAGGAAATTCTACCACAAAAAAAACTCAAAAACAATAGGAAAAATAACAAATTTTTCATTTTTTCTTTGCTTAAAGTTAATTTTTTAATATAGAGTCGTGCTTGGACCATTTGAAGTATTATGATCGTCAACACTTATATTTGGCGCTCTTTCATTGCATTGTATGCCTGAAGTAAATCATGCATGCAATTCTTCATCATCACACCATACATATTCCTAAACTGATGATCTTCTTTTTTCATTGCAAACGGCCCAATATTGTGCGTGTTTGGCTTATATGGATCATCATAATTATCACCATAAACTCCACAGTGGTGCAGTGCACTTACCACATAATCCGCATATCTTCCATTCACAAAATTTTCAATATCTGCTTTATTTTGTAATTTCAAAAAATCCTCACGATACTTATCGTATGATTTTTCGATAGCATTTATAGCTTTTTTCACATCAATAATATACTGAAATTCATTGAGTCGAAATGAAAAACTGATATTGTTTTTTTTATCGCCACTCATTTCGTCAGCTATCAATAAACACAAATAATTATAGAATACTCCAACTTCATTCATTGCTGATCCTTGAGCAAGGTTTAAAGAATTTCTTTTGCTATAAAGATTAATCGCAATTTCTGCAGTAAGAGTTTTCGTAAATTCATCTATTTCGTTTCTTTTCGGATCTTCAGACATGTAAGCGAATAAACGACCACAATAAAAATTCTTATTAAACCCATTGCATTTCTCATAAAACTTTAAAATTCCGTATTTTTATCGATTTTCGGACGATAAAAACTTCAAACTCACTTCGATTTCCTTCTGTAAAACGATTTAAACTCGATTTATTTTCGCATGGTTGCTGAATTTTAAGTGCAAAACAAACGCAA
>CAIPFW010000204.1 GCA_903864455.1 uncultured Anaplasmataceae bacterium
AACATAGACAATTCCCTCTATTAATTCCCATTGCTTATCTGTTAAGTTTGATGGATATGTCATCTAAATATATCAATAATAAAAATTACAACTATTTTAACATCAATAAATTGGAATTAATAGAGGGTGAAGACTGGTTCATAAAAATCATATCAAATACGTTAAATTCTCAAAAAAATTGCTATAGAGCGATTTTGTCTACTCAACAGTCACTGATTTCGCTAAATTTCTTGGTTTGTCAATTTCTGTCCCTTTCTCTAACGCCGTATAATACGCTATCAATTGAATCACAATTGTATATAACGCAGGAGATGAAAATAAATTATACTCACTGCCAACATTCAAAATTATACAATTATTACCTTCGAATGTTTCCGATATTTCATTATCATCGGTGATAATAATCATCTTGCCCTTACGAGCGATAATTTCTTCAATATTTACAATCATCTTATCGAATAAAGAATTTTTTGGGCATAAAGCGATGATAAAAGTATTTTCATCTATCAGAGCGAGCGGTCCGTGCTTCAATTCTCCCGCTGCTAAAGCTTCAGCATGAATATAAGTAATTTCTTTTAACTTCAAACTACCCTCCATTGCTATGGAATAAAACACACCTCTTCCAATATAAAAAATAGATTGGCTTCGATAAATTGATTTTGCGATAAATTTAATTTTTTCAATCAGCTCTTCATCATTCAATAAATTGCTTATTTTTCTTGGAATCGTGAGAATATCTTGACAAAACTCTTGATAATCTAAATCTATTTTTTTATTTTTCGCTATTGCTAATGATAACAAAGCAAAGCTAATCATTTGAGTGATAAAAGTTTTTGTAGATGCAACGCTAATCTCAATTCCAGCTTTTGTGAAAATATTTCCACCCGAAATCTGAGCAAGACTGCTAATGGGATTATTTGTGATTGCAAAAATTGGCTTGCTAGTTTGATTGTGAATGTAATTTGCGGATGTTATGATATCTGCAGTTTCGCCAGACTGAGAAATATATAAAAATGCATCATATATCTTCAATGGCTCGCTTTTATAACGAAATTCAGAAGCGATATCAACAGAAACTGTCATATCTGCCAATTCCTCTATCCATAATTTTCCTATTGTGCCAACTAAATATGACGATCCACATCCAACAATTTTTAAAAAACTCTTTGTTTTATCGAGAATATTTTTATCGAAAAGGAATTCATTCGTGTTTTGATTATACAAATAACTTATCGTTTCTAGAGCTACTACAGGCTGCTCATGAATTTCCTTGAGCATAAAATGTGCGTATTTGTCCTTTCCAGTTAAATCATTATTTTTTTTATCAATTAAATAAATTTTTTTATTAATCAATTGATATTTATTGTCGTAAATATAATTTGCGTCGTAATCGTGTTTATTGTTAAATTTTTTGTCTAAATCTAAAACCACCATCTCGTCATCATTGATATTAATATAATACTTGTTAAGATCCATAATCGAATAAATATCAGAGCTGAGAGACAAAATTGACCGATCTTCATTGAAAGACAAAATCAATGGCGTGTTTTTCTTGTATCCAAAAAGTTTGTTTGGCTCGTCATTAAAAAGCACTAAAATAGCCATTGAACCTTCTAGATGATTCAATGCTCTTCGAATTGCTATATGTTTTTCGCAACCGGCTTCCAAATATTTTGTAATTAATATCGGTATTAACTCAGAATCTGTGTCAGTTGCAAATCTCTCACCTTCAAGCTCTAATTCTTTTTTTATAGAATGGTAATTTTCAATCACTCCATTATGAACTACTGCTACCAGATTCGTGCAATGCGGATGAGCATTCGCAAGAGTTACTCCACCATGAGTTGCCCACCGAGTATGCGCAATTCCAATTCGACTATCAATTTTTTGATTCGATGCTTTCTTTTTTAATTCAGAAATATCACCAATTGACTTTATACATTCTATTTTTCCACTTTCAACAAAAGCTATACCTGCGGAATCATAACCTCTGTATGATAAGCGCTCTAGACTGTTCGTTAACATATCTGAGATCGCTGATTTTTTCGATAAAATTCCAATAATTCCGCACATCTTATTTTTATAAAATTTTTTAAAAATTATATCACATTGATTGCATTATTAATATTGCGTCATCTCGCTTAAAGATGAAAATATTTTTATACAGCGATTGAAAACTTTACTGAGAAAGAAAGTATTGAAAGATTGGTTTTCATTTTTATTGAATTGTTGAGTAAATATTCAATGTTTTAATAAATGTGCTATGACTCTTCAAATTTCTTTATATATTTCATAGCAAATTCCACAGCTTTTGTCTGCGCTTCTTTAAGTGATTTGCCAGCTCCATGGAATTTTGGTAAATTTCCTGCAATCAACTCAGTTGTGAAAGTTGGTTCATGATCCAGCTCTCCTTTTTCGATGAGATTGCATTGCAGTAAATCAAATTCACTATAAACCAATTGCATTTCTCATAAAACT
>CAIPFW010000205.1 GCA_903864455.1 uncultured Anaplasmataceae bacterium
ATTATATGGTTCCAATCATTAGGTTCAAATGAAGACCACATATTACAAAGTTCATTTTCTTTATCAATATTTTTTTGATAGGTAAGGTCTTTTTCAAGGAACACGAGATCTAAAAGATATTTTACGAATATAATTTTGTACAGTTCTGCTTATAATCTTTTTTTTGTTTTTTCTGAGATTTTATTCTTGATCTTTTAAGAAGATATGAAGGGATTTTGATCAATTTCATTTAAAATAATCATAAAATCTTCCTTATTAAGAGACATTCGTCTTCCAGAACCACGTAATCATAAAAACGTATTAAATTTACAATATTTTTTGATAATATTATTAACTATGGTTCTTGGCACAGTTAATTTTGATGAAATTTCTGTCGGTGTAAAATTGTGATCAGAAAGGCCGATAATCTTAGAATAAAGAATAGATTTTCGTTTATTAATAGTCATATAAAGGTTCTACGAATTTTTTGTATCTTAATATTTTGAAGAAATGACCAAATTTTTTTCCAACCTAAGCATTTTCTAAACTTTAAATATCAAAAATTTATAAAAATTAAATTTCGAGAGAAAAATAAAATCAAATATTTATCTTTTTTAAGTCAAAAAATCAATTTTACTTTTGTGATAAAATTTTTTCCCTCCTTTTTTTCCAGACCAAAACTATATAAAGAAAAAATATTTATAACCCTTGAATTGAGTAGATTTTTCTTTTCAGCATATACCGAGATTTATCTATGAAAAAAGGGGGTGATAAAGAAAAGGGGATGCAATATTAGAATAGCATTTAATAATTCAATGATATTTTTAAAGTATAACAAAATATCTTTTTATTATTTTCGTCCCCATTACGTGAAGACATATTGTTAAGTAACACATTTTAAACAAAGAATTTCCTTATTCTTAGAGTTATTTAGATTTTAGTCTTTATTTGCAAAGACTTAGCTTTGTTTTCTTTTTTTTACAAGAAAATTTTGTGAAAAAATTTTAATTTTAACAGAATTAAAATTTTTTAAAACGTCATTTAAAAATTCTGAATTTTTTTCTTTTTCAAGAACCAGTAGATTTTTGAAAGTAGTAACAGCAGGCTTGGTATCATTTAGAAAAGCACTAAAACTCGACTTTTTGGGGAAGTTTTCTGTATATAAAAAGATTTTCCTTACTTTTCTCATATGTAATAACTTTTTTTTCTTCGTCTTCATTATTCAGAAAATCTGAATTAAGATCAGATAAAATTCTGAGACGCTATATAAAATAAAAAGATGTTCTCTCACTTATCAGAAACACTGGGTGCTACTTTATGGCTCTTCAGCTATTTCTAGCAGAAGCTGAGTAATTATGAAAAGTAAAGAGATATGTTTCTGCAGAGCTCTTTTTCAAATACTATCTTTTCTTGTGCTGTTTCTTAGTTTCACGTACTTTACATTGATTTTTACAAAAAATTTGCTCTTTAAACGATTTGCCAGCTCGATTGTTAGTGGGATTACAAAAATTCCTTGGTCTTAGCAGCATTATAAGCTTCAAGGATGACATATCTCTCTGCGAGAGGTGCATCATCACACCTCAAGGCAGAAAGTGTATGCTCGGCCACTTTCTTGAAGACCTTGTTAGAAGGGTCATAGGCTTCTACCTTAGAGAAGACCGTTGCCGCCAGGGGCAGTTGCTTTGAATAGTCCACTGAGGACCAGGGAACAATTCTTGCAGCATCAGGGTGAGGGGGGTTCTCAAGGTACTTGAGAAGAGCCCCTTGGGTGATTAGGAACGAAGATGTTCCATTAGAGGGATTCCGCGTCAAGGCGGTGAATTCCCTTGCTTTTAGACCAGTAACATTTATTAAGGTGTTTTTCTGGTCAGCAAAGCTGATTTTTTCAAGTCCTCTCGGGACTTTTAAGTGGGCAAGGAAGGCCTCTTCGGGCTCCTTCTTTTTTGTACCCAGGCACAGGTCCAAGAGTTTTTGATTGGACTTAGGTTTTGGAGCAGGGGAAGGCTTCTTAGAGGTCTTATTTGAGTCTTCCGATTCAAAGATTGAATAAATAGCCTTAGCTATCTCAGTGATCTTTTGCTCTTTGTTCAAGGGCATTAGGGGTTTAAAGTCATTCGACTTTTTATAGCAAGATTTTTTGATCTTGATCTCTGATTTATCAAAAATCATTTTTAACTTTTTACTAAATTCTAAGCATTTAGTTTCGAAGCATTTATTTGAAAATTTCTTGATCTTTTTGATCTTATCTTCTTTTTTTATTTCTTGTTTTTTAACAAGATCAGTGATTATTCCAATCTCTACTTTGTGATTGGTTGATTTAATTTCTTGAAAAAAAATTAATTTATTAATAATTAGCCATCTATACGGCCACTACCTAGAACTGTGATAAAATTAGCTGGTTACAAACTTAGCACCTTGCTACAACCCCACACTCCCTAAATTC
>CAIPFW010000206.1 GCA_903864455.1 uncultured Anaplasmataceae bacterium
ATGCAATTTATATATCTCTAATTCATAAGCTTTGCACTTTTGACGTTATATGTTATCCACCCACTAAAGATAAAAGCATTCCAATATCAGATATTTTAAATTTTATTTCTAGAGAGACACTTTATTTAAAATTAATCTTTCTGTTTTTTAATAGAAAGAGAAATAACATACCATTTTACTTGGGTGAAACTTGGGTAAAATTTTTTATTTTCATCATTGCGTGGAGAATAGTAGAGTTATGTTTAGTGATCAAAGAGATACACGTAGATTCTTTCTACTTTCCCTGCTTAGTTTTATCTTTATGCGCTGATGTGATTTTATTCTTACCATACATATATTTTTTTATAAAAAATAATAATCACGGAATAATGATTCTGAATGAATTTTCATCAAAAATATTAATTTTTAAGCTATTGATATTGATCATTCCATCGTTGTGGTATATAGGCATGAGATTGTTATGAGTTGTTGTATATTTAAAAACCAATCTATTTACTTTCTTATATAAACTCGTTGAGTTCATCGATAATAAAGATATAACAACTTTTGTATTAGTTAGTTAAAAAAATATTTTATTGTGTTTTGCTTTTTGTGTTCTTTTTAAGAAAATTATCAAAATTTATATTAGTATTGGGGGATATTTCTTTATGATCAATGTCGTAGTAATTTGCAATTTTTTTACAAATATCGAGAATGTCTTGTTTATTGCCTTTGAAATCTTTTTTTTGAATTTCATATATAGCAGATTTTAATAATTCCAGGAGTGGTTTTTTAACTTCATTATGGGTTGTGGCAGTTTCTATCTTAAGCAACCTTCAATAATGGTTTTAGAATTTTAAGAAGGAATTCTATAAGTTGTTTAAAGAATTTCATAATTCCTTTTTCTTGTGTTAATTCTTCTAACTCTAATATCATTCCTTTGATTTCTTTAGCGTTTTCTTCGGCGGTCTTTCGATCGTTATCGATTTCTTTCATCAATTCTGCAAAGGGTTTTTCTTTGTTAAAGTCATTAATAATTCTTGGGTTGTTGTTTCTTTTTAAATTTGTAATCTTTGGATCTTCATTTGTATTTTCATTATCAACTTCGTATAGATTGCCTATTGCTACAGAATTGTTTCTCCAATTTTCTTTTATCTTGTTAAATCGTGCTTTTGTAAGATTGATGTTAATATAAGGATATTCATTGCTTATCTCATCTATGGTTTTGATTCTACATAGTTCATAATCATACTTTAGTTCCCTAATAAAAAATTCTCCTAATTGTGTAGCCTAATCATTATTATCAATAAGACCATTTTGATAAAGCAATTCAATAAAAGGTAAATTTTGATATCTATTGGGAACTTGGTGATCCAAGTTAATATGTTCTATTCCATCTTCTTCAAAAGAATTCTCAATCATTCTATATAAAGAACAAGAGAGCATATCTATTTCTTGCTCTGTATAAGGTTCTTTTCTGGAAATATTCCTGAAAGCAATTATCGGCTTTCTGTTTATCATAGGTGCGTCATCGGATTCATTGTGCTCTATATATCTATTTACCACAGGTGTATCAGGGGTCTTAATATAATACTTACCTTCGAATTGAAATCCCCGGTATCGAACCGTTGTTCCGGTATTATTAAATGCATCAAACTGAAATTTTAAATCATTATTTTCTTTTTTTGCATCAACATATGTAGGGATAATGAGTTTATAATTTTGAAAGATTTGTTTATTATTAAAATTGTTTTTCTCTATTGCACCCAAAGTCGTTTTTACTTCAAGCTTACACATAGGGTTGTCATTCATAGCAAAAAAAACTTTTTGATTGTTTATACCGAGGATATAAGGTGATAATTCGATTGTTATTTCTGCATTTTGCAAATTCTTTGTTCTGCCTCTACTTTGAACAATATCTTTTATAAGATCTTCTGAGGTTTTTTCCGATCCATTTGTTTCATAACGTGAACTCACTGCAAAAGTTTCATGCCAATAATGTTCGATCTCCATTTTATATACGACATTTCCTTTATCGTCTAATGCACATAAATAGTCTTTTTCTGATTCATTTTCTCTATCTTGTATTTTATATACGTATTTATTCCAATCTTCATCTTTGTATTTATAATTATCGGCGTGGCTTTTCATATTATTTTAAATTTAAATTTTTAAATTTAAATCATTATATAATAAGTTAATTTTATTATGCAAATTTTTTTATTAATTCTCATCATCCATAAAATTTTCACGAATTAATTTATACTTTGAAAAACGAAGTCGTGACTGACAAGACTCAATCTCAGACTCATTCCACCCCATATTTGCCATGATTGATGAGGCGAGCATGATACTCACCTCATAATTTTCAGGAATGATATTGTCTATACCGCTTGCAGATAATTCGCTCACATCCTCCAAATCATAAGATTTAGCAGTAATTTTCATATCTGGAAAATACTTTCTCACAACCTCTGCAACTTTTTTTGCCGTTACCATATTCGGTAAAGTAATTACAACATTTGAAGCTCGCTCTATCCCGACATTTTTAAAAATATCGATTTTTGTCGCATCTCCTCTATAAATCACGTATCCATTTTCTTTTTCATTTTTCACCGTTAATGCGCTGACATCAATCGCAACATAATATAGGTATTCAGTCATACAAATATTTGCAAGGATTTTTCCTGTATTTCCAAACCCGACGATGATGATATGATCGTGAATATCTGATGTTTCTTTTGCAATATAGTCGCTTTTTTCCTCAATATTTTGCTTTCCATAATTCGCTATGTAATCACCTAAAATCGCTAAAAGTGGAGTTAAGGCCATCGTCATCGTTGTTGTCATCATCATTATCTGCCCAAGCTCAACAGATAAAATTGAGTGGTCAGCCGCCAATCCAAATAAAATAAATGCAAATTCGCTTCCCTGTGCAAGCAATAATCCTGAGTGAATCGATGCCTTGTTATTAAATTTAAAGAATCTACATAAAACATAAATAATTGTGAATTTTACCAAGATGATGATTCCTGCATATGCTAAAATTGCCCAGATATGTTTTAAAAGTAATTGAAAATCAATAGACATTCCAACTATCATGAAAAATAGTCCAAGCAATAAGCCTTTAAAAGGCAAAACTACATCCTCAACATCATGAGCGTATTCTGTTTCTGCAACCATTAAGCCCGCTATAAATGCACCCAATGCCATCGATAATTCTAAAGTCTCTGTGATATATGCCGCTCCAAGCACAACCAAGAGTGTTGCTGCTATGAATAATTCATCGCTTTTTGTATTTGCAATCATTCGAAAGAATGGTTTGAGCAAGATTCTCCCAATTGCAAAAATAATTAATAATGCTAATATTGCTTTTCCAAATGCGATTCCTATTGATAAAATAATATCATTGTTTGTATCGCTCATATTTCCTAATAATGGCAATAAAACTAAAAGTGGCACAACGGCGAAGTCTTGCATCACTAAAATCGCCACTGAGAGTCGACCAACCTGAGTTAAATTGAGTGCATGCTCTATTAAAACTTGTATTACAATTGCCGTTGATGATAATGCTAAACCACCACCAATAATGAGCGATGCTTTGATATTGACTCCGAACAAAAAATGAAATATGGCTGTGAGAGCTGATGCTGTCATCAATATTTGCAATGTTCCAAAGCCAAAAATGTATCGCCTCATCGCCATGAGTTTGTCTAACGTGAGCTCTAAACCAATCACAAAGAGTAAAAACACTACTCCAAATTCACCGAAAATTTCTAATCCTTTCCCAGGTGGAATTAAATTG
>CAIPFW010000207.1 GCA_903864455.1 uncultured Anaplasmataceae bacterium
AGCTGGGCGATTGGATATAATGGCGATTATGTTGTTGGAGTATGGCTTGGGAATTTTGATTATCAGTCTATGAATGCAATGTCAGGTGCTGTTGGTCCTGGTATGATTTTGAGAAATATATTTGATGAATTATATAAATATCATGATGTGAAGAATCACTTAAAAATCAGTGATAAAATTTATAAAAAAAATGTTGGAAATTATGATGAATATTTCATTAAGCGTAAAAATCAAATTGAAGTAGGGTATCTGAAGAATCTATCAAGTAAAAAACGAATCACGCAACCGAGCAATGGAGTTGAAATTTTAATGAATCCAAGAATCCCTCTTTCATCGCAAAAAATAAAACTTATAGCTGAAAATATAGAAAAAAACGATAAAATAACATGGAAATTGAACGGAGATACTCTGAATGAGAGTTTTTTACCTCTATCTTTTGGTCGTCATTCTTTGCTGTTGAAGGTTGTTGATGATGATGGTAAGATTCATTTTGATGAAGTAAATTTTATTTGTAAATAAATATAAGAATGAAATACAAAATATTTTCCTTACTTTTTATTTTTATAATAGTCCTTAATGGTTGCCATAAAGAAAAAGAAGTAAAGTTGATTGTGGGATTAAGCCCAGATTATCCTCCATTCGCCTTTGAATATCGAAATGAATTTATCGGCTTTGATGTCGAATTGACAAACGCAATTTGCACTCGATTGGGATATAAAGTGGAGTTTAAAAAAATGAACTTTGAGGATTTATTTTTAGCGCTTGAAAATAAAAAAGTTGATTTAATAGCATCAGCAGTATCGAAAACGGACGAGCGAATGAAAAAGTTTGATTTTTCACATTCTTATTATGTGCCAAAATTCGCACTTGTGTATAAGCGAGAAAATTCACGATATGTAACTTCAATCGACGATGTTGATGGTGCGATAGGCGTTGAAAGTCATACAACAATGGCTGATGATATAAAAAATCATTTTTTGAGCAAAGAGAGTGATGAATCGGTTGAAAAGGCAGTTGACTCGAAACAAAAAGATATTCATAAAACAAATTTTATAACTATGGTTTCAGATAAAAAAAACACAAAGCAATTGAAAAAAGAAAATGATATTGTTGAAAAGGATGAAGAAAATTCTCAACCTACAGAAAAAACGAATGAGATAAAGGAGGAAAAAAGCGAAGAAAAGATCGACTCTAGCGATTCAAAAAATTTAATCAAATTATATAATAGTCATTCTGATTTGTTGAAAGCGTTAGAAAAAGATGAGATAAGAGCGATTTTTACTGAAGTTTTACAAGCGGAAGTTGTGACTCAGAATGACAGAGATTTAACTTTTATTCCAATCAATGACCTCGATGGTCATTCATACGAATATGGTTTTGTTTTCAACAAGAATTCAAAATTATTAGAAAAGTTTGACAAGGTTTTGGATGAAATCAATTCAGAAGGAAAAATTGATATTTTGAAATTGCGATGGTTTTCTGGATATGGTGTTTACAATAATTCTGGGAAGAATTAGCTTTGCCTGACAATTATTTTGTTTTATAATCGTTGAATAATTGATAAAAATAGAATGACAATCGGTCAATTTCCAAATTCACGCTTGAGACGAATGAGAAAATTTTCTTGGTCGAGAAATTTGGCGAGAGAAAATACTTTAACAATAAATGATTTTATTTGGGCTGTTTTTGTATGCGAGGGTGAGAATATAAAAGAAGAGAGCCCATCAATGCCAAAAGTTTATATTTATTCGATAGATAAGTTGATTGAGGAGTTGGAAAAATATATAAAAAATGGCTTGAATGCGATTGCGATTTTTCCAAAAGTCGAAGTGAGTAAAAAATCTAAATTTGCTGATGAGGCTCTGAATCCTGAGAATTTAATATGTCGAGCGATTCAAAAAATAAAAAATATATATTCGAATCTAGGAATTATAACGGATGTCGCATTAGACCCATATACTCTTGACGGTCATGATGGCGTTACTGACGATCATTCATATGTTCTGAACGACCAAACCACTGAGATTTTATGTCAACAGGCTTTAAATTTTGCAAAAGCTGGATGCGATATTGTAGCTCCATCGGACATGATGGATGGTCGAATTGGTCAAATTCGCAAGTATTTAGATATTTATAATTTTCACGATGTGCAGATTATGTCATATTCTGTGAAATTTTGTTCATCTTTTTATTCAGCATTTCGCTCATCGATTGGATCCGCTCAATCAAAACCAATCGATAAATCGTCGTATCAGCTGGATTTTTTGAATTCTGATGAGGCGATGCGAGAAATCGAGCAGGATATTTTTGAAGGGGCTGATTATATAATCATTAAACCTGCAATGATATATTTAGATATAATTCGTCGTGCGAGGGATAATTTCAATATTCCAATATTGGCTTATAATGTAAGCTGCGAATATTCGATGATGATGAATTCCGCAAAAAACAACATTTTTCATCAAGATAAATTGTTTTATGAGGTTTTCGCTTCGATGAAGAGAGCAGGAGCGAATATTATTATTACTTATAATATGGATATTGTTTTTGAGGCTTTAGAGTAAAAATTTACTTCATTTGATTTGATTTTGACATTTCATCTAAACCTAAATACTCTACTTTTTCTTGTGGTAAAATTGTCAAATTTAAACTCGATAATTCCGGATATTCTTTTTTCATGATTTCGATTTCTTTGATGATTCTGTCTGAAGAGATGAAATATCCATCAATATCAGGAATATGCTCATAAAATCCGATCAACACATCTTCCCCAAAAAAATCTTTGATATTTCGCTCTAAGTTTTGCTCGGGGTATTTATCTTTATTGACTTCTTTATAAGCCTCCCATTCTTTTTTCTTTTCTTCCGTTGCGTTTTCTAATATTTTTTCTTCTATTTGTATCATTCTGATACTCATATTTTTGTAATTTTTACCATCTATAATTTGATTAGGATCAATCTTATCATCACCATAAGTCGCTCTTGATTGCATGCCAACAACATAAAAATGTGATATTTTAAAATTTTCATCATTTTGAATTATATCGAAACTATAAACTGGGCAGCCAGAATTTCCTGGGTGTACCATCGCCTTAGTTTCTACAGCGATGTATGAACTCTTAGTGTCGGATTTATTATTTTTCGTTACACCAAAAGATAATGACGTTCCAAGTGCATAAGAATTTCCTAGGTAAGCAACGATTCTCTTTTCATCAATTAAATTTGGAGAAAATGGGGTTGTATAAATTTTCTTTGTAATTTCTAAATATTGTTTTGGTAGCTTTACTACTCCTATGTCTATTTTTTCAGATGATATATATGATTCGCATTTAAAGTCTTTTTTAAGTTTTATTCCACTATTTTCTTCAAACTCGATATTCTTTATTGCATCAAGTGCATTTTTCTCATCATCGAAAAGAACATGCTTATTTGTCATTAAATACAAATTTTCTTCATCTTCTCCAACTATAAAACATGATGCTGATCCGCCTTCCATGACTAAATTTGCATATCCTTGACTTTCTTTTTCTGCTTTCTCAATTAATATTGCATGTCTTGGTTCGGGATGATTTGTGGTTGGATATAATTCGAGGTCACCAAAAGTATCGAAGCCGTAAGACTGATTGTTGTATTCTGTGCGTTCCGTGATGCCTTGATTTTCATTTGGCTCCAAACCTGTGTTTATATATTGTAACATCGCCTTCAAGGATTTTTCAACATTTTTAAAATTGTATATTGCTGAATTTTGCGAGCTATAATGAGAATTGAGTTCTGATGATAGCACGTCTACGGAATCCCCGACATCATCCCATCTATCAATATATCGTTTATTGTTTTGAAGGTTGTTCAATATTTTTTTACAGCGCAAAGCTTCAACTTCCGTTCCTGAGGGTTGTTTGAAAAAATTCATATCTTGAATTAATTCTGCGAGTTCGGAGGTTTTATTTTTCTCGCTGAGACTGCCTATGACATCTGTGATGCGCAAGATAATCTTGTCTATGTTTTGAATGCCTTTGTCCGAAAGAGAAATTATTGAGTTCCCCCCTTGGAATAAATGCTCCCTCAGTTCATTCCTTAACTCTTCAAAAGATCTTTTGGATTCTTCCGTGGGATTTGGAATTTCAACACCATTCACAGAAGCATTGTCGCGATTTAGATATTGTGAAGCGTCCACAATATCATTTAATATCTTCAAAGCTTTTTCTGCTTCACTGGGGTTTTTTAAAGAATCGATATCGAGTATCAATTTTTCAAGCTCAGTGATGCGTTCTTCGTTTTCATTCGTTGATGGGCTATTTATGCTTTTTTCTAAATCTTTAATAATTATATCTATATCTTGAATCGACCTTCTTTTATCTAAAGATAGTTTCATGATACCTGGGTTTTTTGGGTATATTTTCAAATTCTCTTTTAATTTTTCAAGAGGTGATTTAATTTCTCTCATCATATAATCTTTGATGCTTTGCATTACATGCTTTTTATCGTCGTATTGAATTGAAAGCAAGTATTCAAAATTTTTTTCAGCATCTTGCAATAATTTTTCATATGTATCGATGTAGATTGGGTTGTTTTTAGAATTTTCTATAGTTGCTCCAATCTCATTTATTAAATTTTGAAGTTCGTCAGTTTGTTGATTTGAAAGATTTTTCATTGCAAATCTTAATAC
>CAIPFW010000208.1 GCA_903864455.1 uncultured Anaplasmataceae bacterium
CGAGTCAAAAATTGTTAATATGCCAAAAAGAGTTTATCCGCCATTCAAACTTCCAAATGCAGATCTTTTATCGCAAAATAAATCTGAAAAAATAATCATAGATCATCATCAAGCAAAAATTAAAGCCGAGCAATTGATTAAAGTCCTTGAAGATTTCTCTGTTTACGGAAGAATTCTTCATTATCACATCGGCCCAGTAATCACTCTTTATGAATTTGAACCACTCCCTGGAACAAAATCATCTCGTGTCATTGGCCTTTGCGATGATATTGCACGTTCTTTAAGTGCAGTTTCGGCTAGAATTTCTGTGATTCCAGGAAAAAATGCTCTTGGAATCGAGCTACCAAATGAAAAAAGAGAGCTTGTTTTATTGAAAGAAATTTTATTAAGCGATGCGTATGATGAAAATAATTATAATTTGCCGATAGCTCTTGGCAAAAATATCGCAGGTGAGCCTGTTGTTGTAGATTTGGCAAAAATGCCACATTTGCTTGTTGCAGGGACTACGGGTGCAGGAAAATCAGTTGCGATTAATGTGATGATTTTATCAATTTTATATTCTTTAAATCCAGAAGAATGTAAATTCATCATGATTGACCCAAAAATGCTTGAACTCTCTGTTTACAATGGCATTCCGCATTTACTTACTCCTGTGGTTACCGACCCAAAAAAAGCTGTTGTTGCTTTGAAGTGGGTTGTAAAAGAAATGGAATCGAGATACCGCATGATGTCTTATCTTGGCGTCAGAAATGTTGCTGGGTACAATGAAAAAATTGATGAAGCGTGCTTTGATGATGAGGAATTAGAAAAAGTTATCAATATCGGTTTTGATAAAAAAACAGGTGAGCCAATTACAGAAAAAATTCGAATAGAGAAACAGAAATTTCCTTATATCGTTGTGATTGTTGATGAGATGGCAGATTTGATGTTGGTGGCGGGAAAGGAGATTGAATTTTACATTCAAAGACTTGCTCAAATGGCTCGAGCTGCAGGAATTCATATTATTATGGCGACTCAAAGACCTTCGGTTGATGTGATAACTGGAGTTATTAAAGCAAATTTACCGACAAGGATTAGCTTTGCCGTTACTTCAAAGATTGATTCGAGAACGATTCTTGGTGAGCAAGGTGCTGAACAATTATTGGGACTGGGCGATATGCTTTATATGGCTTCCGGGAATAAAGTTGTGAGAATTCATGGGCCATTTGTGAGCGATTCAGAGGTTGAAAAAGTCGTGCAATATTTGCAATCTTTTGGCCCGCCGAATTATCTTGACGAAATTACAAATCAAATAAATTTAGTTGGCGATGATGATGAGAATGCTGAAAATGGTGTGGCTGATGAGGTTGATGCGGAGGGTGATGAGGATATTTTTTTCCAACAAGCGATAGAGTTGATAAAAAAAGATAAAAAAGTTTCAATCAGTTATATCCAAAGGCAATTGAGAATTGGATATAACAAAGCCGCATCTATCGTTGAGCGAATGGAAGCGGAAGGAATAGTCACAACGCCAAATCATCAGGGTAAGAGGATGTTGGTGGAGTGATGAAGAGGTTTTATGGTCTTGAATTCATAAGATTGATCATTTCTTGATTACGAGTTTCAATAGCCCATTGACGAGCTGAAAATCCAGGGTATACATCCTCTGTGAATGAAGTATTTCTGGTAGTTGTCTTTGCTCCAAGATCTAGAAGTTTTGTTGCGGCTGAAATATTTAATTGATTGATCGTTGCCATCAATAAAGATCTGTTCGAGCCATTTAGATTCATGTTACTCAAATCCACGCTACTCGGCTTTAATCCATAGTTTATATATTGAACAAAAGTTTCAAAAGAACTGCATGTATTTTTGAATGACTTTGTATTTAACATAGGTTTGTTTATCAAGTTTTCATTATATGCTTTATATATATTTACAACATCTGGATTATTCGCAATTAATCTTCCGCAAGAAGTAGACGATATAGCTGACTCCAATGGCAAGATATTGTTTGCTTGTGGAATAAATTGATCTGCGCCAGCTTCCAGTAATGCTTTTACAATAGATGACCTGTTATCCCATGATGCTATTAACAATGCCGTGTCTTTTGAATTATCACTTTGCAAATTGAGAGATGCTCTTTTTGATATCAATAAATTTACCATTCCAAGAGAATTTTTTCTTGTAGCTATCATAAGCAAGGTTTCTTTATTTCCATCAGGAGATCTTGTATCTACAAGAGATGGGTATAAATCAAGCAACCTTTTCGCTTCGGCAACATTACTATTTTGCACTGCAACAATCAATCCTGTTATTATTGAAGAATCGATTGAGGGACTCATTTGAGTTTGTAACAACTGAATTGTATTTCTCAACTCATCAAGATTTTTTAATGCATTTAATAATAAATCATTCGAGCTTATTATCATATTTTTACCTTTAAAAATTATTTATTTATATCAATAATCACCAACGAAAGATGATAATATATTGATATCTTGATAAGATAATCTTTAAAAATTAATTTCGTAAGCGGAAAAGTTGCATTTTTTAATAAATTTTTATTTGAATTATTGATTTTTATCTTTTATGGTCTTGAATTTACAAGATCTTTTATTTCTTTGTTTCCAAAATAATTCGCAAATGAACGAGCTGTATAGCCATCAAACGAAGAAGTATCATATGCTGTATTTCTTATGGTTGTTCTTGCACCAAGATCCAAAAGTTTTGTTACGGCCTCTATGTTAACTTGACAAATAGCCCCGTACAACAAAGATCTCAATGATCTATTTAAATTTGTATTATTTAAATCGGCACTGCTTGGCACAAAGCCCCAATTAATATATTGAATGAAAGTTTCAAAAGATCTATATGTGTTTCTGAATGATTTTGTATTCAATATAGGTTTATTTATCAATTGCTCATTATATGCCTTAAAAACATCAACAACTTCTGAATAAAGCGGGACAAACCTCCTCTCAGTGTCAGTTATAGCTGACTCCAATGGCAAGATATTGCTTACTTGTGAAATAAATTGATCTGCGCCAGCTTCCAATAATGCTTTTACAATGTGTGGCTTATTAGTCGAGGATGCTATGTATAGGGCTGTTTGTAGTGAACTATTTTGTAAATTTAACAACGCTCCTCGAGATATCAAAAAATTTACTATTTCAAGAGAATTATTTCTCACCGCTTTCATGAGTAATGTATCACGATTGCTCGTATCAATTCTTTTATTCACTAAAGTTGGATATAAATCTACCAATTTTTCTATTTCAGCAAGATTATTGGCGAACGATGCATCAGTCAAGGTTTTCATCTCTGTCGCAACGGCAGCTCTTAATTTGTTTCCTACGCTTGAACCATTACCGAGAGAATCCATTATATCAGCTAAATTTTTGTCTCCATTTAGGAAATTGTCTTGCAGAATATATTCTTTACTTGGAAGAAATCCCCACTCTATGTATTTATAAAAAGTTTCAAAAGAACTGCATGTATTTTTGAATGACTTTATACTTAATATAGGTTTATTTATCAATTGCTCATTATATGCTTTGTATATATTTACAATATCAGGATTCTTCTACAACAGTAGGTGCATCAGACCAGTTAATAC
>CAIPFW010000209.1 GCA_903864455.1 uncultured Anaplasmataceae bacterium
AACTATAGAATAAAATCAGAATTAATAAGATTAAGAATCCTATAAAAAAGGGCATAAATATATTATATATAGTATATTTTTATCTTACTTTGTGTTTATTTAGAAAGCGTTAATATTACATAATTGAATTCTTTAATCATTAGACTTCTTTGCTATCTGCACCAATTATAAATAATATGAATAATTTTTATTGTGATTGATGCATTGAAAATAAGAACCTAAATTTCAAAATCTCTACTGTTCAAATCACCCATAAAAATTTCTTTCATAATTTTTAATATCTCTAATATCTTTTCATTCGAACTTTTTGTATTTATTTGATTTTGTTCGAAATATTCTGCATCATTTTTGTTTGGCAAAATCAAATTCATCATCAATCCAAAAATTCTGACGCTTTGATTATTCATACACTCTTTTTGCAAATATTGATGCAAGATGAACATCATATGTTTCGTCATCGAATAATAAAAATACTCTCCGTAATTCTTGATATTATCGTTCGAACACCTTCTCGCATCAAGCATATTAAGAATTATCTTGTTTTTTTGAGAAAATTGTAAGAGTGAATCTTGTAAACATGATTCTTGGACTTGAGAATTCATAACAAATTTTGCTAATAGAAATGGTGCTGTCAAATGAATATTTGAATAATTCGTCAAATAGGAATCATCATCACTTGCAAAAGAATCTTTTTGAAAAATAGATGCATTATTAATTAATATATCGATTGAATTTAAACGCTCCTTCGAAAATTGAATTAAGGATAAAATTTCATTATACTTCGTCAAATCCGCTTGAAATAAAAAAATATTCGACCATTGATTTGAAAAGTTTTCTTTTAACCTCTCCGCTTCCCTTTGAGATTGATGGTAATGAATAATAATATTTTTTTTAAATTCAAAGCACGAAATCATTTTTATAATCTCAGCCCCAATTCTTTTGGCCCCACCAGTGATTAAAATATTTCGCATCTCAAATATAAATTTATTTGAAAAATTTCAACATTTCGTTTGGATTGAATTGACCCGTACGATGAAAAATCACTTCACCTTTTTCATTTATAATAAACGTTTGAGGGATGACTCTTAATCCAAGCTTTTTACTTATTGAACCATATGGATCTATTCCAACATTTGTATATGGATTTCCACTTTTGAGCAATTCTTTCAATTCATCTGGGTCATCTTTCCATCCAATAGCATAAATAGGTAGCTTTTCCTTCATTTTCAAAAATGACTCGTGCTCTTTCATACAATAACCGCACCAAGTTGCAAAAAAATGCAAAACATATTTTTTACCCAATAACTTGGTGGTATTTATATTTCCAGCACCCGAAATAAGAGAGGGATAAATGATTTCTCCGATTTGATTGTCGGATAAAATATTTTTCTTTGTAGAGTTTGTGTTCCCCTGAGAAAATAAAACCAAAATCAATGCGACAAATAATATTGGCAAGTATTTCAGAAGAAGCTTTGGCTTGGTGAGAATCTTAGAGTTCGAATCTAAATTTGGATTACTATTTTCCGTCATTTTTATATTTTTATAATAAATAATTTTATCTGAGATGAAAAACAAAAGCAAGATTTTATTTCAATAACATAAAATGTATATAAAAAATATGGGTAAGATTAAATAAAAAATATTTTTATAAAAAATATTTGACAAATAGAATATTTATAGTTAATATTGAAATATAATAATTGATAATGTTTTTCAATTATAAAATTTTTTTTAAGGTAACTTATGGATCAAGAACAACAAAAAAACACACCACTCAAATCTCTTAGTAAATTTTTAGGTGCAATTGCCTGTCTTTCATTTCTTGTATTGACGTGCAAATTTATACATTTATTTGCAAAAAGAAAAACAGACGCTTTACCATTTTTGATGAGTAAAGATTGGATGATAGCGGCAATTACTATATCTGCAATTTGTATTGTTTCAGCAATATTAGCAGCATTCATATCGGATGATAAAATTGCTGTAAAAGAGAAGACTACAAAAGCACCATTGCCTGCAAGAATACTTGGCGCTCTTATTACTTCCGCAATTCCTATTGCAATTATCACTATGTTTTCTTTATTTTTACAAGATAAAATACCATACGAAAAAGTTGCTTATTTTACAAAAGTGATAGCATTGATTGAGATCGTTGGACTGTCTTTGATTCCAGTAATCATTGTTTTAGTAGTAGCAGCTTGTTTTTTGTATGGTTTCTATTGTGTGAAAAGATCACAAAGTGCCGTTAAAGAAGACAATATCAAGATAAACATTGATAGTCTTTCAAATGATTCATTGAATAATAACGATAATGCTCTTAAACCTGATAATTCAGAAAAATTCAATTCTGAATTAAATGTTAATGTATATTCAAAAAATACTTCTAACTTCGATAAAACCAATGATTCAGAAGTTGAAAAAAATGACTCAACGAACATCACTGTGAGTTCCGAAGATTTAAAAAATTTATTTAATAATAAACAAGCGAATGAAAACTTCGTTACTGTTTAAATTTTAAAAAAATTTTAATAAACTTATTCCATTTTTCCGAAAATTTCAAAATCTACAACTTGTGTCGATTTTTGGACAAAGAAAAGCTCAGGTTTTTCAATATACACTATAAACTTTTCTTTAGCTCTAATAATCGATGACTTGCAAGATAACAAGCTTAGCGAAACTTCAAAAATGCTTGATTATGTCTTTATTGGCTTTAATTCTTTGTTTTCGCTAGCTTTGTGTAGTGCTGTTGAAGATGGGAGAGAACGAGGACTAGATTGATAAATCTTTTAGAAGTTGCTATGCATATGAATGAACGAAAAAATCGATCGATGCAATTTAATATCGCACATGATATGCGGTTAAAAAATCGCCTCAAGAGTATTTGATTTTTTGATTCTTCTAAAAGAAATAACTTTAAAAAACACTTTATCTCAAGGTATCAAATTAAAAACTTTTGCTATATTTTTCATAAAAGGATGACCCTCTATTCCGTCTTTCATTTCAGCAAAAGAGATAGGTGGTTTAAAATCCAAAGTGGATATTGCATTATTATACACTTTAGTAACTTTTATTTTCTTCAGATCTTCGAGAAATTGATCATTACTCTGAATACGAGTACCAGCTTTGTTACTGCCCTCAAACACAAACGCAATAGTATCGAAATCTTTGGAGACACAATATTGCCTCTCTACAGAAACGATTCGAGGGAGATTAAATCCATCATCTCTAGAAAAAGTAAGTGTGCAAATAGCTTTGCTTTCATCCGCCCTGTTTGAAGCTAAGCTCGTGTTTGGATAAATGTAAAGTCCTACTTTATTGCTTTGTGCACTTAGCTCAACTCCAAACCATGGTGAATATTTTTTAAATTCTTCATATCCTGTATTGAATAATGAAGTACAAAAAGCACCATATTGATCGTAATAAGGTCCGATAAGCAGACGTATATGAAAATAAGAATTATTAGCATCAGTATATTGATTATTCTTTTCAAATGCATAGCCATAACTAAGCAGCATCGTTTGATAGCCATCTGCAATTGAAAATCCAACCAAATTTTGTAACATCGAACATCTTTGCTCGAGCTCTGTTATTTTTTCTTCTGTTTTCGAGTTCAGGTCATACGTTGTTAGATTCATTTCGATATCCATAAAATAATTTATTTCAAAGACAATCATATTTGAGAATTTTACAAAGCATGATCACAAATTATTTTATTTTAATTAAAAAAATAACAAATATGATGGTTTAACGGGATTTTTTATTTAAGGGGAAATGCAATGGGTTTATTGATTGACTTGAAAAGAATTTTTTTATTACTATATGTAATAAAAATAACAAATTAAAAAAATGGCAAAAAAAGATTTTTATTCGGTTTTAGGAGTATCAAAAACATCATCAGAGGATGAGATAAAAAAAGCTTATAGAAAATTAGCAATGAAATATCACCCAGACGTCAACAAAGAAGCTGGGGCGAGCGAAAAATTTAAAGAGGCATCAGAGGCTTATTCAATTTTAAGCGATAGCATTAAGAGAAAAAATTACGACCAATTCGGTTCTGAAGATGGCTCTGCGGGTGGCTTTTCATCAGGCTTTAGCGGAGGTGGTTCAGAAGGGTTTAATTTTGATAGTGATATATTTGGTGATCTATTTGGTGATTTTTTTGGTGGTGGTGGTCGTTCAAAAAAGCAACAACAAGCTGAAAGAGGTTCGGATTTAAGATACAAAACCGAGATGACATTAGAAGAAATGTTTAACGGAGCGGATATTAAAGTTGAATATTCCGCAAAAACAAAATGCGATCATTGTAATGGATCAGGGGGTGAGAACGGTGCTCAACCAATAGAATGTAGTACTTGCCATGGATCGGGTTCAATTCGTCAGCAAAAAGGACCATTTATAATGCAACAAACGTGCTATACGTGTGGAGGTTCTGGATCTACAATTAGCAAACCATGTCAAAAATGTCATGGGCGAGGAGTCAAAGACAAAGAGAGAAAGCTCACGGTTTCAATTCCTTCAGGAATTGATGATGGAGAGAGAGTTAGAATTTCAGGGGAGGGTGAGCATGCACCAAGAAATGGTGAGAATGGAGATTTATATATTGAGGTTTACGCAAAGCGACATAAATTCTTTAAAAGAAAAAAGAATGATTTATTCTGCGATGCTATGATTCCGTTTACAACGGCTGCTTTGGGTGGAATTATAAAAATTCCATCAATTGATGGTAATGAAATCAGTATCACAGTCAATGCAGGAACACAAAATGGAGAAATCGTCAAAGTCAAAGAGCGTGGTATGAAAGTTTTACGCTCTTCACGTCGTGGTGATTTGCACGTAACAATTCAAGTTGAAGTTCCTGTGAATTTGAATGCAAAGCAAAAAGAATTGATGCAACAATTAGAAAAGGAATTGGGTAATGATTCAAATCCAAAATCTTCAGGTTTTTTCGCAAAAGTGAAAGATTTTTGGAGTGAGTTGAAGAAGGATTAAGCTCTTGGATGCGATGAATAATAAACCTCTCTCAAGGTTTTATCAGTAACATTTGTATAAATTTCTGTTGAGGAAAGGTTTGTGTGGCCCAATAATTCTTGCAATTCCTTCAAATTAATTCCATTCTCCAATAAATGAGTGGCGAAGCTATGCCTGAAGCTGTGAGCCGATGTTTTGTATGGCAAATTATACTTTGCAATAGAGCGCTTCAATCTCATGGCAAAATTATTTCGAGTTAAGATGAGCCCACGTTTTGTAAAAAAAATATCTGTTAAATTTTTATAATTATTATTATCGATATACGGGCAATATAAAATATATTCATTTAATGCATCTAAAATCATTGGCAATATCGGAACAACGCGCATTTTACCCCCTTTGCCAAGAATTGAAAGTATCATGTCGTTTTCATTTAAATTTTGAAAATTGACTGATAGAGCTTCGCTGATTCTGAGCCCAGCTCCGTAAAGTAACAAAATCAACGCTTTATCGCAAAGTTCAACCCACTTATCCTCGTTATTTTGCGAACCAAGATTCATTATTTCACTAAATTTTATATCTTCGGTTGAAATATCTCGAGGCAATCCATTCTTAAATTTTGGCGCTTTCATAGATAAAACGGACTCACTGATATTGATTTTTTTAAAGAGAAAAAGATATTTTAAAAAATTCTTCAACCCAGATATTACTCGTGCATTCGCTCTTGGCGTGAAGTCACCTCGAGTCGCAACCCAAGCATTTACATGAGATGAGCGAAGGTCTGAGATTTCTTTCAATTCTGGAAAAAGATAATGATTGTTATTGATATAATTTGAAAAAATCTCGAGATCTTTTTTATATGATGAAACTGTATTTTTACTATAATTTTTGTAATGAACGAGATGCTCAGACCACTCCTTTAGAATTTCATTGTCGATAATCATTTTTTCAGAGTATTATGTAAATTTATTTCTCCATTGTATAGCAATAAATCGCTTAAAAAAAGAAATATACCAAAGATTATTTATCAATTTGAAAAAATTATAATTTTTTTATATAATTTAAGAAAAATTTTTATTAATAAAGTTGAAATCAATTTTAAAAAAATTAAATATATCGGGAAAAGAAGTATGGCCGATAATCGAAGGAGGTAAGGGAATAGGAATTAGCAATGGTTTTACAGCTGGTCATTTTGCGAAGGCAGGAGCGATTGGAACTTTCTCCGGTGCCAATCCTCAGATTATTGATGAAAATGGCGAATGCGTTGAATTAGTTTATCAAACTAAAACACGAAGGGAGAAGCATGAAGAATTAATAGAATATTCAATCAAAGGTGGAATAAGCCAAGCAAGAATAGCGTCAGCTATAGATAAAGACGAAAATGGACGCATTCATATGAATATTTTATGGGAGATGGGCGGTGCATTGCGAGTTCTTGAGGGGATTTTAGAAGGTGCGAAAAATGGAGTCAAAAATTTAATTCATGGTGTGACTGCTGGTGCAGGTATGCCATACAAATTGGCTGAAATAACAAGTAGATTTGGCGTATATTATTATCCAATTGTATCTTCGATGAGAGCTTTTGAGATGCTTTGGCGAAGGGCGTATTCGAAATATTCAAAATTTCTTGGTGGCGTGGTTTACGAGGATCCATGGTTGGCGGGTGGGCATAACGGACTCAGTAATAAGGAAGACCCCCTCAAGCCAATACGAGCGAAGGAAAGACTTATAGAGCTAAGAAAATTTATGAATGGAGTGAATTTATCACACGTTCCAATTGTGATGGCAGGGGGCGTTTGGCATTTGAATGATTGGTCGGAGTATATTGGAAATCCTGAAATTGAGCCACTTGCATTTCAATTTGGAACGAGACCACTTTTGACTCAAGAAAGCCCGATATTAAAAAAATGGGGCAAGAAACTTTTGACATTGAAAGAGGGCGACATTATGTTGAATAAGTTTAGCCCAACGGGATTTTATTCCTCTGCAGTAAAAAACTCTTTTATAAAAAATTTAGCTGATAGGTCGAGCCGTCAGGTAAAATATAGCGATAAAATGAATGATGAAATGAATTTTCGCTTCGTTTATAATGCAAATCTTGATCGTGCGATTCATATTTCCCAAGATGATCTAAAGAAAGTTGAATCTTGGGTTTCACAAGGTTTTGCAGAGATTATGAAAACGCCAGATGATACTGTGATTTTTGTCACACCTTCAGAAAAACAACAAATCACAAAGGATCAGGTTGAATGCATGGGGTGTCTGAGTCATTGTAGATTTAGTAATTGGAAAGATCATGACGATTTCAAAACGGGAGAAAAGCCAGATCCAAGGAGTTATTGTATACAGAAGACGCTTCAATCGGCTTTGAAGAATGATGATATAGATAATGAATTGATGTTTTCTGGTCATAATGCCTTTCAATTTGGACAAGATGAATATTATAAAAATGGCTTTGTACCTACGATTGATGAGTTAGTGAAGAGAATTTTAACTGGGCGTTGATTATTAATCTTATGAGTTACTGGAAAAAAAGGCTTTCATACGATGGTGGTGGGGGCTCTTTTTGTACAGAATTAATAAACTGCATATTTTGTGGATTTAGTGATTTTTTCGAATCGGAGAGGTTTTTATTTGTTAGGTTGTCAAATCCAATATCTTTTAAAGTCAAACCAGGCTTTTTTAAATGTCCTACTATTTGTATTTTTAAATATTTGTCCTCCATGCAATTATCTATCCATTTTTCTTTGTAATTTTTTAATTGCTTGGAGTAATATTCTGTTAGATATTTGATGTTATTAAGCTCTGTTGTTGCGAGATTGCATTTATTTATATAGGTTGTTTGATCTGGAGAGATGCATTTGAATTCTTTAGATAAAATTTCCCGATACTGCTCTAAAAATTTTAAAGCAAATTCAAAGTCAATAATATTCATCGATAAATCAAAGGTGGAGGATCGCATATCGTCTTTGGTGAAATCTATTTTGTATTTTTCTAGAATCTCATTTAAGTTTATATTTCGAATGACTGATTCCTTGAAAGATTGTTTTTTTAATTGAGCGAGTAATTCTTCAGCTTCTTTATTCGCTTCGTTGTTTATTGTCTCTCTGTATTTAACAAGCGTTTCTCCATAGCATAAATCTACAACTTCTGCGCCAATCTTTCTAATTTTTTCTGATTTGATGTCTTGCATGGTATGAATTATCGTAGTGATAATAGCATAAAGTAACAAAAATGCAAAGAGCGTACCAAAAGTAACAAGATATACTTTTATAGCATTCTTAGCTTGATCATCAAAGTTGTTTGTCATATTTTGAATTATATATGTTTGTTTGAAATCCAAATAGCATGGCTAACGAATTTTTGAAGTTTGTAGTTGTTGAGAAATCAAGAGTAAATGTAATATTGTTAGTAAAAATAAAGTTATCTGTCTTAGAAATATATCCACACAAAAAAGAAGAAGATGATGTCGTGGTATTTAATTTAGAGGTAACTTCTACAGCCAATTCGGTAGGATTAT
>CAIPFW010000210.1 GCA_903864455.1 uncultured Anaplasmataceae bacterium
AAACGCAATGGGTTTAATATTTTAAGATCCCTCGAGTAATTTTTGATCTTTATTCTCTTCTGGAGCTTCATCTTTTTTTTCTAATTTTCTTGGATCATAAGGCTCTTGAGTTGGAACAAACGTTTTTTCAAGTAATCTCTTTTTGAACATTGGTTCCTCGAAGTATTTGATTTTCTTTGATTTAATTGGCGATGTTGATTCTATTAATAATATTTGGTCATCTCTAGGAAGCATAATCACCTCTTGAGGTAATAACAAAGCTCTTTGCGCATGAGACACTTGAAGAGTTCGAGAAGCTGGGTTCATATCAAAGAACTTCGGCTTATTCACAGAAACTTGTTCAACAGTTTTATTCCCAATTAACTGGGAGATTAGATTCGCTGTCTCCATATTATTCGCAGCGAAAGTAATACGATATGTTGCATTTGATAAGAATGAGTTCATACCAGAGTCTTCGTATATACCTTTAAGTTGCTCTGTATCTTGAATAATAACGAACAAACGAACCTTATAACCACGAAAATATGCAATACCAGATTGAAATTGCTCCATCTTTCCTAAAGTTGGAAACTCGTCCATTAAAAACAACACGCCATAAGGTTCCGATTTACTTGGCATCGTGCGACATAAGAATTCCGTCGCTTGCTGATAAAACACCTGCATCAATGGTTGTAAACGTTTTAAGTTGTCTGGCGTCAGCCCAACATAAACAGTTGTTTTAACTTTTTTAAATTCCTGAATGTTGAAATCGCTTGATGCCGTTGCTGTGTCGATAAGGGGATTCGCCCAAAGTTCAAGAGAGGAGTTCAATGTTGAAATTACACCTGACCTCTCTTTATCGGCTTTTTGAAGAAACGCCGCCAAGTTCATATATGCAACAGGGTGCATCGTTTTTCCTTTTGTATCGAGCAAAACTGCGAAATTATAGCTCACATCATCGCTTCGTATAGTCCTTACAACCTCTCCAAAAGATCTTAATTTATTTTCTTGAGCGAAGAATGACAATACAATCCCTACAAACAAAGAGCGCGCCTCATTTACCCAGAAATCTTGTTCTGGTAGTAACAAAGATGAGATTTTTTGTACGTCATCCACCATTTGACCGGGTTTCAAGCTCACCCAATCGAGTGGATTGTAACAATGGGTTATACCATCTGGACTTGCTGGATTCCAAAGAAAAACTCTTTGTTTGATGGATTCTCTATAACCGCTCGTCAATTCATAGTTTTCAAGTTTTATGTCATGACAAAACACAGACTCATCCCAAAACAATAAATTTGGAACCACAAACCCCACACCTTTCCCTGAACCTGTTGGTGCAAAAAGTAATGCATGTTGATATCCATCGGCGATTAAAATTCCACGCTTATTCTTGCCAAGTATAATACCCTTTTTCGCTCTTAATCCAGCTTTTTTGATGATTGTTTCATCTGCCCACTGAGCATCGCCATGTACCGATTCTGGTTTTTTAAATGGTCGCCATTCGAGAATCGCATCTTTTGTATTTAAAAATATGATTGTAACCAATGATATTGGACCCAATAAAGAGCCAAACAATTTTGCAACATTATGCCAGTCAGACCAAACTTTTGATGTCCTATATTTGAAAAAATGCTCAACATACGAAAAAATTGTTGGATAGAAACTATCTGGGATTTTGCTGAAATTTGGCTGTATAGTTTTGAAATTGAGATATTTTGCACCAAAGGTAAGCAAAATAAAGATTGCACCGCTTGCATATATGCAAAATACAAAAATTATGACGAATATAAGTAATCCGACTGTAATATTACGAAATGTTCGCATACTTTTTCAATAAATTTTATTTTTATAGTAACTCAAACTTGTTGTTTTTTTGTTAAATATATTGACTTATAGATATAAAATACATTTTTGTCAAGTAGCGTAGAATTTTAAGATAAATTAAATCCTTTAATTATAAATAAAAGTTTGATTGAAAAATCGTGATAAAATTGAATTCATTTAATCGAAAGTAATAAAAACTTTATATGTTTAAAAGATCGAATAGTAGCTTTATCGGGAATTGGTGGTGGAAAGTTGATAAAGTCACAATGTTTTGTGCATTTTTGCTGATTGTTTTTGGAGTGATTTGCGTTTCCAGTGCAAGTTTTTTTGTCGCTAAAAAGATTGACCTGCAATCATCATTTTTTATTAAAAAGCATCTATGGTATGCATTTGCATCAATCAACGTGGTTCTACTCATATCATTTCTTTCATCGGAGAGAATTGAGAAGTATGCTTTTATTTCATATTTATTTTCAATTTTTTTATTGTTTTTAACATTTTTTTTTGGTATGGAAATCAAGGGTAGTAAAAGATGGTTGTATTTTTTTGGCTTGTCGATTCAATCATCAGAATTTATGAAGATTTTTTTTGTTCTGATGAATGCAAAAATACTCTCTCTTTTATCGGATGATAATTTCTCCTCAAAAAGCGATTCAATTAAAATATACTCTTTATCATTCTTATTGTGTATATTCTCGATGTCAATTGTGATACTACAGCCTGATATAGGAATGGCATGTCTTATTTTCACTACTTGGGCGTGTCAAATTTTTGTTTCGGGCATTCCAATTTTATTGCTCGCTATACCAATAGTTTTTTTTATTATCAGTTTCGGATTTGCTTATATTTTCTTCGACCATGTTCATTATCGAATCAATAATTTTATTTCAGGTTCATCGAATGCAAGCGAAATGTATCAAATAAAGCAATCATTTTCAGCATTAAAGAATGGCGGTTTGTTTGGAGTTGGCCCCGGACAAGGCAAAATTAAAGTTCATCTGCCCGACTCCCACACTGATTTTATTTTTTCGGTTATAGGTGAAGAATTTGGCTTAATAGCATGTATTTTATTGATTGCGACATATATTTTTATCGTCACGAGGTCTATACAAAAAATTCAAAATGAAAAAAATCTTTTTAGTATTTTGGTGGTCTCCGGCCTTTCTATGGAATTTCTGATTCAAGCAATGATAAATATTGGCGTAAATATTCAGTTACTTCCTGCGAAGGGCATGACTCTGCCATTTATAAGTTATGGTGGTTCGTCAATGCTATCCGCTTCACTGTTAATTGGTATTATTTTATCGATAAATAAGAAAAGATATGGTGGTCTGATTAAGATTTGAGAGTGAATTTTTCGACATCGATAATATTCAAATTTTCTATATTTGGAATATCAAGATAATTCGTTGTGATGAAGAACTGATTTTGAAGTTTTTTCATTTCGTCGATTAACAAAGACTGATTTTTTTTGTCAAAAAAGGTTAAAATATCGTCCAATAATAAAATTGGTTTGATTTGATTGTATTGAATTTGCATTTTTACAAAAATAATAATCAATTTATTTAAAAGTAATCTTTGTTCGCCTGAAGATAAAAAATCTATATTTGTCTCATTTCTAGAGTTCAAGATATTAAATTTTGAAACGTGAATTCCAAAATTTTTTTTCAAAAATTCTCTATTTTGTTTTAATTGTTCAAAAATTTCAATCTCAGATTTCGCATTATTGATTTCGCAAGAAATTTCTATTTTCGGTAAAAATATCTGATTTTCAAAATTTATATCGGAGATTTGATTAAATTTCTCTATAAAATCTTTTCTATATTCGGATATAAAAAAATTTAATTTTGATAATTTTTTATCCAACTCATTCAGCCATAAATCTTGCTCTTGAGATATGAGTCCTTCACAAGAAAGGAAAATTTTATTTTTCTCATCAAGATAATGATTGTATTGAACCAAGGAGTTGTAATAATTTGGAAAAAATTGAGATATCATTTTATCAAAAAATTTTCTTCGAAGCGTTGAAGAATGGAGAATATTATGATAATCATCCTGAGTGATTGTGAATATTCTACAATATTCAAGAATTTCGTTGAAATTTCTCACTTTTTTATCATTTATTTTTATAATTTTTTTTCCATTTTCATATATAGCTTGGATTTTGTTGTCAAATTCCCCATCGCTTAAAGCGATTTCAACTTTCCAGAAATTTTTTTGAGATTTGTTATTTAAAATATTTGAATAATTTTCACCACGCAAGCCATTTCCTGGATAAAGAAGAGAAATTGCCTCAAGTATTGATGTTTTGCCGATTCCATTTTTCCCTGTAAAAATAACTGGCAAATCGCTAAAATCAAACAAAAGAGTCTCGAAGTTGCGAATATTTTCAATGTGAATATGCTTTATATGATATCTGAACATCTTTGACATATTAATATTTTATAATTTTATATCTTTTATTCTCAGAAAGAAATAAGAATCGTATTTTTTTATCAAAAAACCATTAATAGACATGACAAATGTATAAATTTTCTCAATCTTTCTTAGAAGAAGTGAATATGATAAAATACTGAAAAAATTTTAAATTCTTGTAATGAAAAAAAATATTTTGTTTTTTATAATTTATATCAGTTTCGCTATTCATCATTCATATGGGGAAGATATTTTGGAAGAGTTAGAGTTTTATTCTGCAAAAAAAAACAAACATGATTTAAAGGAGAAAAGCAAATCAATTATCAAAGAAGATTTGAGTATATCTGAAAGACAGATGGAGGAGTTGTTAGACAATAGACAAAAATTAACCAGCGAAAAAAATGATTTAAAGATTTTAGACCATAGCGTAAAGATTAATTATTCCGATGATTTAACTTTCGTTCAAGATTCAAAAGAAAAGAATAAAAGTGAAGGTAAAGCAACTCAAAATAATAATGATATCAAGGAAATAGAGATTGAATCAGCTTCAAGTCCCGTTCTACGCATCGTAACAAAAATCATTCGTCCATTTTTTGAAGCGAGAATAGATCATTTTTTAGCGAGAATGGGCGTTGTAACGAAATTAAAGGAGACATTAGATATATCTTCTAAATTGAAGATTCACATTATAAAAGATGGAGCAAAAGATAGTAAATCAGCGGTATGTGGAAATAGTATTGAGATTGGCTTGGTTGCTGAGGATGAGTACGGTGGAGTGATTCACACAGACCATGATGGGCAGAAATTTTGGCTAACTCTTGGACGAAATAATTTCACTCGAGGTCTTGAGCTTGGATTAATCGGAGCAAAAATTGGAGAGGAGCGTGAGATTATAGCACCCTTTGATATGAATATTGGAAGTTCTCCTTTTGCGATACAAATATCAAAAGCTACAAAAAAAGCGACCTTTAAAGTCAAGGTTCACGATATTCTTGAAGATGAAGAATTAGACAACACTCTTAAAAGTCTTCGATATTATGATGGAGCGACCTCATTATCTCGGCAGCTTTCATGCGGAGATTTTGTAAAAACTGATTTGAGATTATTAAACGCAAAGGGTGAAATTTTATATGAAAAACCGAAAGACCAAATGCTATTTTTAGTTCTTGGATCAAACATGTCTAGATATTTAGAACAAATTTTACTTGGAGTTCATAGTGGTGGAACTCGAATCGCATTATCAAATACAGAAAATCTTGAGAGTTTGAAGAGAATTCCTGCGTTAGAAGGAATTGCGAAAGTGCTTACTGAATACAGCGGTGTTGTGATAGAATTATCACCAACATTTGCGTTACAGTAATTTTATGAGAAAATTTTTTTTATATTGTGTAGTTTTTTTCTGCTTTTGCTTGTCTGGATGGCAAGTTTATCGTTTTATTACGAAATATCAAAGTTTCCAATTTTTTATCAAACAAAATGATTTAATCGATACAAATGAGCAAATTTTTATCGATGAGAATGTTGGAGATTTATACTCTTGGTCTAAAAAATCATATAAGGTGAATCTGAAAAATAATAAAATTTATCAAGCAATTGAGAGTTTTATTGGCGATTCCGAAGAAAAAGATATTGAAGTAAGAAATATGTCGAATGAAAATCTTTTTTTTAAAAATGAAGTTTGCGGTGAATATATTCCAAATTATAATTTTGCACTTTACAGACCAAAGAAAATTGGCGATTTTACGAAAAATGGATATTCGATAATTGTTCCGATGATTTTTGATAAACAAATATTTTTAGTGAATTATTTTTGGGCTGAATCTATTGATGAGATTGAAGATGAAATGGACAAGCTCAATCATTTTCAAGAAAATCAGAAAAATCTTTTACCGGAAAAACTTTTGATTAAAAAGAATGTTGGGTTGTGCTTTGAAGGTGTTCTTATGTCTACAAAGCAATATTATTCTCATTGGGCGTTGAGTTTTTTCTCTATGAACGATTTAAAAAAAAATATCTGGTCGAATTTGAATGAAAAAGATTTGAAAAAGCATTTTCAAGATTTAAAAAATGATGATACAAATTTAGATTTAGTCATTTCTGATTATATTCTTGATACAAATTTGCAAGATTTCTCAAACTCTTTGAGAAATTACCAGCATCATTTTTTCTATGCTATTATGTGGGCGTTGTCGGGAATTTATTTGATTTATATAATCAAAAAATGCAACAAGGTGAATTGCTGATCTTTTTTATACCTCTATTGTATTTTCTGCTACTCTATTAGAGTTTTGATGTTCAAAATTCTTTTTATCATGCTTGAAGCATTCTGCGAAGCATTCTGCGATTTTTTTAAAAAAATCGATTATCCACTGTATCAAAAAGCAATGCTGCTTGATATTTTCTTTTTGTTTTGATTTTGGAGTTTCTTGATCTCCTTTTTCAGTTTGATTCTCAGAAGTTATTGGTTTTGAAGCTTTTTCTGCAGTTTGATCGCCATGAGTCGTTTGCTTTGGAATATCTTGTTGATTTTGATTGTCATGAGTAGTTTGATTTATAGGGGGCTGTGGTTCTAGATTTTTTCCTACGTTTTCCTTGATAAAAATTGTTTGCCCTGAAGACCCATCATCAGCGTCATAAAATTCTTCTTCATACTCCATATCACCTTTAATACCCTCGTATATTTTATTATCTAGTAATTGTTGTTCAATATTTTTTTGAACCAATTCAACACCCTCTTTTTTATATATACCATTCGATTTTTTAAGATTGTTTTGATGATTTTCAATCGTCATATATTGACCAAAATCAATCGCTTTACAAACCTCAGGAAAAAATTCATGAAAAAAACACAATGGATCAATCGAATACGCTCCAAAATTATTTTTTTGAAGTGAGAAATTTTGTAGAAATTCTATACTTGGTTTTAAATCATCTGATTGAAGTTGAAAGAAGTAGTCCTTTGGAGCTGAGCCCCATGGTTTGTTTGGCATTGATGCATATGCCAACTTCACTCCTGCATTCATGGCGCTTAAACTTTTGAAAACTTCTTTATAATGCGTCTTATAACTACCTTTTAAATCATTTGCGAATATTTGCTCGATCGTATCATTAATTAATGATGGATAGCCTTCATCTTTCTTTTCTTTAATCTCATGAATCAAAGCACGAAGGTATGCGCCCAATGAATCAGAATCTTTTATTAAAAGACTATCATTAAAAAGTAAATTTTCAGAAACATCGACAAAAGTGATAAAAGAAGTACTGGGAATAACATAAGAGAGGGATTGAAAGGATTTACCAAATAGGGACGCTTTATTCTTGATATTTTTCTCTATGAGTTCTGTAGAAAAAATTGTATTAATGTTGCAGAGCTTTGTATAATAATCGTTTCGCAAAGTATTCTTGCGTTTTGTTTTTCTTGGATCTGCCAATAAAATACAAAACTCATTTGTAGATTGGAAATAAAGAATTTTAGCATTTACGAGAAGATCTGATGCATTAATTTTTTGAGCTTCAGTCATAATTTATTATCTTTATTACTATTTATTAAATACTATACAGATTTCTATTTTTTAAGTCAAATTTTTCAATCAATAAATCTATTGCATTTGTTTTATGAATGTATTGAAAAGCTTGCTTTGAAATCTTGTAAATAAAATGAATGAATTTAAACTCAATGAAGCAAGCATAAATGAGTGAGTTTATGGAAGTTAAATGAGCACAAACACTTCTTACCAATTTTCTAAAAATATATATTACGCTACATTTTAAGAGTGCACACTGATACATTATATGCAATAAAGCTATATTAAGAGCATTAAGCTACATTTTCAATTTCAAGTGGCGTAACATTTACTACCGTTCTGTTTTTTTTCTTCTTAGAAAAATTAACAGTTCCGTCAATCAATGCAAAAATTGTATGATCTTTTCCCAAGCCAGCATTTTTTCCAACATGATATTTTGTTCCCCTTTGTCTGATAATTATATTACCAGCACGAACAACTTCGCTGCCAAATTTTTTTACGCCAAGCCTCTTACTTTCGGACTCACGACCATTACTCGTTGAGCCTCCTGATTTACTCGTTGCCATATCTCTTACCTAAAAAATATAATAAATATCAATATATATTATCCGAAAATGATTTCTTTAATTCTCAAAACGCTGATGTTTTGACGATGACCTTGTTTACGTCTATAATCTTTTCTTCTTTTTTTCTTGAATACGATGATTTTATCACGTCTTTTATGCTCTAAAATCTCAGCTTTTACAACTACAGAATTACCTCCGACGGCGCTTTTGAAAGAAAAAATCACATCATCATTTGCAAAATCAATGATAGAGCCAACTTCTCCTTCTAATCTTTCAGTGAAAATCACGCATCCTTCTTTAGCGATGTATTGCTTACCACCAGCTTTGATCACTGCAAACATTCTTATTACCAATTTAATTTTTTATCCTAGAAAACGCATTATATTTTATAAAATACCTTCCGTCAAGAATTTTTTTTACGAAAATTATCAAAATAAGATTTTTTCTTGATATTTTTTTCATTGCTTGTCGTTTCTTTCACAATTAAATTGTAATTATATTTTTTTGCAAAAATTTCCGCATCATTTAAGCTATCAAAATTTAAATGAATTTGTTTCAAAGTATTTAAAGAGCCAGCCCAACCCATATTCACATCTTCGTAATCAATATAATCGCATTTATCAGTAATGATGCCAATAAGTACATTATTGGACTCTATAGATTGCATGGGATTTTTTTGTTGCTGAAGGATTGTCAAAGTTTTTTTATCCATGATATATTATTAATTACAACAATATTATTGATCTATAATCACAATTATAATAAAAAAATCAAAATTTATTCATTAAAAAGTAGGGTAGCAATCTGCAATTTTTCAATTCCCACTTGGTATCCGTTAAATCTAAATCAAATATCATGTTTTTTATAGAACCAGTCTTCACTTCAATCTCTTCAGCATAATCATTATAGATGCAATTCTCATCATTGATTCTGTTGAAGA
>CAIPFW010000211.1 GCA_903864455.1 uncultured Anaplasmataceae bacterium
AAATTGGAATTAATAGAGGGTGAAGACTGGTTCTATGGGATTTATAATATTAAGCTTGATAAAAATAGAGTTTATTAATAGTGTCTAGAGCCTATCTTTAAAAAACCTCACTTTACTTATTATTTGCACCTAAAGTCGCTAAAAACTCCTCATTCGTTTTTGTTGATGCGATTTTTTCTCTCAGCAATTCGATGGCCTCATTCGGATTCAAGCTACTCAAAACTCTTCGAAGCAACCAAATTCTTTGTAATTCGTTTTGAGTTAACAATAATTCTTCTTTTCGAGTTCCTGATTTCAAAATATCAAACGCAGGAAAGATTCTTTTTTCAGCGATTCTTCTATCAAGGACAATCTCGCAATTTCCCGTTCCTTTAAACTCTTCAAAAATCACTTCATCCATTCTCGAACCCGTCTCAACAAGTGCGGAGCCAATAATCGTCAAAGAACCACCTCCATCAATATTTCTTGCCGCTCCAAACCATCTTTTTGGTCTTTGCAATGCTCCAGAATCTATACCACCTGTTAAAACTTTTCCTGAAGATGGCGCCATTGTATTGTAAGCCCTCGCTAATCTTGTGATTGAGTCCAAAATTACTACAACATCATCTCCGCACTCTACGAGTCTTTTTGCCTTTTCTAAAACCATCTCAGCAACGTGAATATGATTTTCAGCAGATTCATCAAAAGTTGAGCTAATTACTTCGCCCTTGATTGAGCGAATCATATCAGTGACTTCTTCTGGTCTCTCATCAATCAAAAGAATAAAAAGTTTTACTTTTGGATATTGAGTTGATATCGAATTCGCTATATTTTTTAACAAAACAGTCTTACCTGTCCTTGGTGGCGCAACAATCAAAGCTCTCTGCCCCTTACCTATTGGAGACATAAGGTCAATCATACGATTCGTCATATTGTCTTGCTCTGTGATCGCTCGATTTTCAAGGCGATAACGACTATCAGGGTAGCATGGAATCAATTCATCAAAATGCCTTCTCTCTTTAATATCCTCAAGAACTCCTTGTTCTAAAATATCTTTACCATTAATTTTAAGAATTTTATCCATCGGATAATATCTTTCATTTTTTTTGGTATTTGGCTGTTTAATTGTGCAAAGAATCGAATGACCTGTATCCAAATTAAATTTTTTTATAAAATGATTTGGAACATAAACGTCATTATTGCTCTGAGTATAATTGACCTTTGAAGATCGTAAAAAACCAAAACCACCATTATCTTCGAGAATTTCCAGAACGCCATCACAAGTTATCGTTACTTCTGGTATAAAAACAGCTTTTTTTATTATTGCATTAATAATATGTTGTTTTTGAATCGCACCGCTTAAATCGATTTTATACTCGGAAGCTAAAGACCTCAGTTCTTTAATCGACTTCATGTTTAATTCTGATATTTCGAGATGATATAGATGCTCAGGAAGGTCCATATGAATATTTCTCTGCTCATCTTCATTATTCATATCGAAATCATCATCCTTTCTTTGATTATGATTTTGAGGATTTTGACTGTGAGCATTATTGTTATTTTTCTGAAATCTATAATTGTTGTTGTTTGTGTTTCTATAATTTGAATTCTCATTCCCATTTTCACTAGGAGTAGCATTATTATTGTTGCGATTATGAATATCGTTTCTATACGAAGATTCTGAATTTTCATCGCTATTTTTTTCTTCACTCACGAGATTGTTTAAAATCGCAATCATAGGGTCGCTCACATCAACATTCTTTTGACTTTCATCATTTTGTCCTCCAACCTTCAGAACTCTTCTTTTTTTTGGCTCAGAAAAAGACAAATCGTTGTTATTTGATTCTGAAGTTTGGACTTCATTGTTGAATGAAAAATTAACTCTATTTTGTGAAAAATAAAAAAAGGAATGCATAAATACCTATATTTTGAATAAATTAAAATTTATAAGAACTGAATATTTTTTAAAATAAAAGAAAAATGACTAGAAGAAAATATGAATAAATTACTATCACTTTTTCTAAAATTTATTATAGAAAAAATCAACACAAAGAGTCAAGAAGAAAATTAACTTAATTCTGACTAAATTGTCTAGATTTTCCTATTATACCATAATTTTTTAATAAATCGTTAATTTCAGCAGAATTGCTGACGAAAGATAAAAGCTTTTGAATCGTCTCGTTGGCTTGATTCACAGCATAAATTCTGTAATCCACGATGAATTCACTTTTATTTTTTAAATCAAGAGAGTCAGTAATGTAAATGGGTGTCATTTTTTTTTGCGAACTGCACATCGGATATAAAAACAATCCTACATCATATTTTTTTGAATATAAATCTTGCATTATAATCAAACTATCATCGTATTCGCTCATCGCTTTGTTAAATCTCAGCTTTCTATTTAAAAAAAATGTGCTATTTTTTGAACCAACGGCAATATTATTAAATACATTGTTTTTCTCTAGATCATTTAACGATAAAATATTTGTATTTTGAAGGTCAAAATCCTGATTTATACAGAGGCAATATGTCGTCACTCCAATAAAATTACTTGCTTTTATATTAAAATGCTTCTCTATCGCACTTTTATTATTTTTTTGTGTAATAAAAATATTCATCTTTTCATCGTAAGATAATTTTTTATAAAAATCATTATT
>CAIPFW010000212.1 GCA_903864455.1 uncultured Anaplasmataceae bacterium
ATTAGATGTTTATATTTTTGAGGTGAGTTGTTGCTTGAGAGATAAGGTTAAATTGTTTTTCTGATAATATAAATGAATTAAAAAAAATCACAATATAAAATGAACAATATATCAAAACTTCTATCTTCTTTAATTTCTATACAATCAACAAAAATTGAAAATGAAAAAGATTTCGATTATTTAAAGCATTATTTAAATCAAAACAAAATAAAAACAGAGATTTTTTGCGATACACATTCAATTTACAATTTGTATGGCGAATATATTGGCGATGAAAGACGTAAAAATGAGATTGATTTGATGTTTTTAGGGCATCTAGATGTTGTGCCATCTGGGGATTTAAAATCTTGGCATTTTAATCCTTTTGAAATGACTATTCGTGATGCTGTGATTTATGGCCGTGGAGCTGTTGACATGAAATCATCTATAGCGACTTTTATTGAAGCATTGATATCTTATATATATAATAATGAGAATTCAATAAAGCAAAAAAATATCGCGATTGCGATTACAGGCGATGAGGAGACGACATCTTTTGGTGCGAAAGCTTTGGAAAAATATCTTGTTGATAAAAATAAAACGATAAGACAAATTCTCATTGGCGAACCAACAAGCGATAAAAGTTTTGGCGATTCGATAAAAAATGGTCGTCGTGGTTCAGCGAATTTCGACCTAATCATTTATGGAATTCAAGGGCACGTCGCTTATCCTGAGAAATCTAACAACCCTATAAATTCTGCGATAAAAATTGCGAATGACCTTATTTCTTTGAAATTGGATAATGGGAATGATTTTTTTTCTCCATCTCACCTAGAGATTACGTCGATAGATGCTAATAATAAAGTTAAAAATTTAATTCCATCTTCAATATCGATAGAATTCAACATTCGATATAACAATTTACATAATTTAAAATCTCTAGAATCCTTGATTCATAAAATGATTCAAAGCAATATAACGAACAACTATGAATTAAAAAATATTTCAAATTCTGAGAGCTTCTTATCTCAGCCGAATGCATTTTCTCAAAATTTAAAAAAAATAATAGAAAAGCATTGCCAGTGCGAGACGAAATATTCAACTTCAGGAGGGACGTCTGATGGAAGGTTTTTTTATAAAATTGCACCAATTATTGAATTTGGCCCTATGAATGATACAGCTCACAAAGTGAATGAAAATATTTCAATGCAAGATTTGAATAAATTATATGAAATTTATTACGATTTGATACAAAATCTTGACTAATAAATAAATTTATACTAAAATATAATTTAAATTAATTTATTAAGGTGTATTTTTATGGACAATAACAATAAAAAATCAATATTCAATGATGCTTTAGCGAGTGCTATGGCTAGTTTGAATATACAAAATCGGCAACCAATAGAAGCTAAGCAAAAGGAAATAAATGCAAAATTTAAAGAAGAAATAGTAAAAATCACTACACACATGTCTGAAGTAGTAGCAAAAAAGATGATAGAGCCAACTCTGAGAGCGATGTTTAATGATAGTAATATTTATGTTAATGAAGAAAGAGATCCAAGCAAACAAAACGCAAAATATGTTGATATTATAATGCCATTTAGCGAGCAAGACGATCCAAAAAATAAAAATAAAAAAATCATTCCTATAGCTCTATTGCCTGTCAATATAAATGATGCGATGTTGAATCTTATGAAGGTTACTCAAAGTATTAACGGTCAAAAAACTATAATCAATAATGAGGATGATGCAACGAAAGCTTTAATTTGTTTAGCAAATCAGAATGCGTTAGTCAAAGCGGCGTATACTTTAAACAAACATGAAGCAAATATTTCAATCGAGGTGAATAATGAAAAGATAGCATACGAACTCGAATTCAAACCACTGTCAGTCGTGGAGGTGTTACGAAATTATTCAACAATGAAACCAATGATATACACCCCAAAACCCGAAGAAGAAAAAAATCGTGTACGATCAATAAATGACATAGATGACATCGAAGAAAAATTCAAAAAAATAGGAATAAATAAGCAATTTTTCGATAAAATAACTACCATTACGGCTAATTGCGCGACGATGATTGGAATTCAGGCAGTTGAGAATCAGTTGAGAGGGTTTCTTGGAAATAACGAGATTTATGTAAATAGAGAGAGGACGTGGGAAAGAAATGAAATTGATGTGATTATGGCGTATGATGAACCACGGAATGGAACAATGGAAAATGAAAAAATTATCCCTGTCTCTCTTACACTTGGTCGAATAAGTAATCCACTTCATTCGTTGATAGAAAAAACAAAAAATCAAAAAATTTTAGAAAGTAGAATTTATGAAGTGTTGAACAATCTATTCGAACTGAATGGTGCGATATTAGACAAAGCGATTAATGCACTAAATAATAATGGCACTAGAACATCGAAAGATAATGGAGATACAAAAATCATAAGTAACAAAGTTTCATTTGCAAAAGATGGGCAGCAGGTAACTTATAATATAAGATATATTCGTAGCGAATCAGCCTCTAAAAATTCTCCGCAAAAAAATTCATAATTTATTGGCTTTAGTAGAAGAAATTCATTTAATAACATCTGTGATTTTGTTGAATTGATCATAGGCTCTAGTTCATCGCATGATATCAACAAAATCTCTTATCAAATCTATTAGTCATCAGTTAAATCCGAATCGCATACCATTCTTTCCTTGCCTTTGATAGATTGTTTGATATCAATAAATATGAATTGAAAATGGAGGATACTTTTGAACCTTGAAATGGGAAGTTTTTTTTAAAAAAGTTGTACTGAATGCAAGAGTCATTTAGAAGAAGAAATTTCTTGATAAATAATTTTTTATCAAGAAATTTAAGGAAATGCAATGGGTTAAATAAAACCCATCATATTTCCCCTTAAATAAAAAATTCCATTAAACCATCATATTTGTTTCTCAAGAATTACTTTGATCTAAAAGGAATTCTTGAGATTCACTAAACCAGCTATTACC
>CAIPFW010000213.1 GCA_903864455.1 uncultured Anaplasmataceae bacterium
CTTCACCTCAATCTCTTCAGCATAATCATTATAGATGCAATTCTCATCATTGATTCTGTTGAAGAGATTGAATACTCATAACATTTATTTAATGGGAAATGCAATGGGTTTAATCTATTTCAATTCAAAAAAACCTATCACCTCCAAATGATTCGACCAAATAAATTGATCTATCACTTTAATATCAATTAATCTGTATTTATTTTCTAAAATTTTTAAATCTCGTGCAAAAGTCTCGGGATTGCATGAAACATAAAGAATATTTTTTACATTACTTTTCGCTAATTCAATCGATTGCGATTCCGCACCCGCCCTTGGTGGGTTAATAATTGCAACATCAAATTCGTTCAACTCTCTCGATTCAACTGGCTTTTCGAACAAATTACGAATTTCACTTTCAATCGGCAAATCATACAAATCTTTCACTTCGTTCAAGGCGCTTATCGACTCTTCCGATAATTCCACCGCTTTTATTTTTCGAAAATTATGAATTAAAGATAAAGTATAAGTTCCACGACCAGAAAACAAATCAATGCATGAATCTTTTTTTGAACAAAGATTAAGCATATTTTGCATCTCACCAAGCATCGCAGACTCAGCTTCTTTCGAAGTTTGCATGAAAGACCAAGGGTTTATCGAAACTTTGTAAGAGGCGAATTTTAAATATGGTTTTTCGTTCGCACAAAAAATCTCATCAAATTTCTTGCCATGACGAAAAGTAAATCTTTGCAAGCCGTTTTCAATCCCAAACTGCTGAATTATAATTTTTTTTTCTTCCTGCAAAAACTTCACATTTTGAATCTCAAGCCCAACATCCAAGCCATTTTCTGCTAAAGTGATAAAAAATTCAGCTTTATCGAATTCATTCAAAATCTCCATTAATAATTTTTTTAACGGCTCTATCAAACTTACAATTTCTTGTCGTAAAATTCTGCAAGTTTCCAAATTTATAATTTGGCGAGAATTAAAACGATGAAATCCAAGATAAATTTTATCCTGCTTTTTTATCGCTTCAAAATTTGCTTTTCGCCTTAAACCACTTGGAATTACAATCAAATCTGTGATTTTTTCCTGATAATGATGTAAGATATTCTTCACTTTTTTTAATTTATGCTCACGATATAGGGCGTCGCTCATATGCTGAAACAAACAACCGCCACAAATTGTAAAATGAGGGCATTTTTGCTCAACTCGCTGAGTGTTTGGATTTTCAATCACTTTTGCGAAAGTATAATAAGTTGCACGCCTATACTTCAGCTTATCAAATAAAATTTTCTCACCCGTGAGACAAAAAGCGACTTTTTGTTTTTGTAAATCAGAATCTCTTTCGTCAGAACAACTTACAATTCCATGACCAGAATCAATATCGACAGATTCAACAACACCGATATGCTTTGAGATTTGAGGGAAAATTTTATTCATTTATTCGAAATCATTTTATTAAATTATAACGAATTGAGATTTGTTAGCAATATATTAAACCCATTGCATTTCCCCTTAAATTTCTTGATAAATAATTATTTATCAAGAAATTTCTTCTTCTAAATGACTCTTACATTCAATAAACTTTCTAAAACTCCTAAAATCTTCATCAACTTAAC
>CAIPFW010000214.1 GCA_903864455.1 uncultured Anaplasmataceae bacterium
GGTAATAGCTGGTTTAGTGAATCTCAAGAATTCCTTTTAGATCAAAGTAATTCTTGAGAAACAAATATGATGGTTTAATGGAATTTTTTATTTAAGGGGAAATATGATGGGTTTATAGTCTTTGCCATTCAAAATTAAATTATAAAATATATTTTAATTCATTATTATTAAATAATCAAATAATTCTTCTCACTTTTTTTACGCCAAAAACATTTCGAATTTTTGTTGTATCTTTCGGAAAGTCATAATTTCTAGGAATTCTGATTTTCACTTCATAATCTCCATAAAAATATGATAAAAAATAATTTGTTTTCCCTTCTGGATTTTCCAATCCAAAAGCATTTTTTAATTCTTCGAAATTTAAATCATCATTCACATCTAAATCAAAAACAGCTTTCTCATTCTTCATCAAAAGAAGTAAATCATGAATAGATAAAATCGACAATCTTTTGCCGCCTGTCTCTCTATCTGTTGAAACTTTGACCTCACAATATAAAAGCTTACCCTCCTTCAAAATGTCTGAATTTTCTTGAATCAACTCATCATCATAAATAAACAAATCATACAATCCATCCAAATCAGACAAAGTAATATTGGCAAATTTTCCTTTTTTTGAAGACCGAATGCGAATATAAGTTACAACGCCAACCATAAAAACATTTTGTTGCCTGTCAATCATCCCAAGGCCCCCTGAAGAAACCAAATCCATTGAAGACAAAAAAGTTGAATAATATTGAACGGGATGATTTGTTAGATAAAATCCTATCGCTTCAAATTCATTTTGCATTTTCTCATGATCCGTCCACTCCGTAGCTTTTTTGAGCTCAAAACTATCTATTTCTTCACACAAAAATAAACCCAGTTGTCCAGAATTTTCAGAATTACTGCTTGCGAATTTAATCATATCTTCAACAGAAATAAACATCATCGAGCGATTCGCACCAAAGCAATCAAATGCCCCGCTTTTTATCATAGATTCGAGAAATTTTTTATTGATAATCTTTGTATTAAATCTTTTCAGAAAATCGCTAATATTTCTAAATTTCCCTTCTTTTTCTCTATTTTTTACGATTTCTTCTGCCAATCCCTTTCCAGCATTTTTGCATGCTGATAAGCCATATCTAATATTTTTTCCTTCAATTGAAAACTCAATTTGAGAGCGATTGATACATGGAGGTAAAATTTTTATTTGCGATTGCTCGGCATCATTCTTCAAAATAATGAGTTTATCAGTATCTTGAATCTCAAGATTCATAAGCGAAGTTAAAAACTCCAACTTATAATATTTTTTCAACCATGCAGTATAATATGACAACAAACTATATGCTGTTGCATGCGATTTGTTAAATCCATAACCAGCAAATTTTGCTACAATGTCAAAAATAAATTCTGCGTGCTCTCTTGTTAAATCATTCTTTATAGCACCAAGAACGAAAATTTCTTTTTGTGCATCCATCTCTTCTTTAATTTTTTTACCCATTGCTCGACGAAGAATATCAGCTCCACCAAGGCTATATCCGCCAAGGATTTTTGCGATTTCCATCACCTGCTCTTGATAAACTATAATTCCAAAAGTCTCTCTTAATAAATTTTCAAGCTTTGGATGAAGATAATCAACTGCTTTTCTTCCAAATTTTCGCCCAACATAGTCTGGCATATTTTCCATTGGGCCAGGGCGATTCAGAGATGTTAATGCGACTATATCTTCAAAAGAATCGGAACGTATCTTTTTCAGCCCATCTCTCATAATTCCACTTTCAAGCTGGAATATTCCAATCGCATCACCTTTTGCAAGCATTTGATAAGTTTTTACGTCATTTAATTCCATTTTCACGAAATCGATAACAATTTTATGACGTTCAAAAATTAACTTGCAAGTTCTATCAAGAAGAGTCAAAGTTGTCAAACCAAGAAAGTCAAACTTCACCAAACCAGCATTCTCAAGGGATTTCATGTGAAATTGAGATACTAAAGCTCCACTCGATAAATCACGACAAACTGGGATAATCTCGTCTAAAGGTTTATCACTGATTGCTATTCCTGCCGCATGAGTTGATTGATTTCTCAAAACCCCCTCAAGTTGCAAAGCCAAAGTGAGAAGTTTTTTTATAATTTCATTTTCCTCAGCTTTTTGTTTTAATTGTGGGTCAAGTTCAATTGCTTGTGCAAGAGTGATTGGATTTGCGGGATTTACAGGAATCATTTTGCAAATCGCATCGGCTTCAAAATAAGGAATCGTAAGAACTCTTGCCACATCTCGCACCACAGCTTTTGCTTGAAGAGCGCCGAAAGTAATAATATGAGCTACGTTGTCAATTCCATATTTTTTTTGAATATAATCAATCACAAGGTCTCTTTTTGCTTGACAAAAATCTACGTCGATATCTGGCATAGATACACGCTCAGGATTTAAAAAACGCTCAAAAAGTAGTCCAAAGCGTATTGGATCAACATCAGTAATCGACATACACCAAGCAACCAATGACCCCGCAGCAGAGCCACGACCTGGACCAACAGGTATATCATTTTTTTTACTCCAATTGATGAAATCAGCTACGATGAGAAAATACCCAGAAAATCCCATATTTTTTATAACATCGAGCTCAAAATTCAGACGCTCCTCATATTGAATAAAATTTGGAATCAAACTCTGTTCATTTTTAATTTTCAAACCCTCAATCGCTTGCTTTACAAGTTCGGAATTCTCATCATCGCTATATTTTGGTAGAGTTGAGGGGCGATTTTCAACTTTAAAATAACATCTTTTTTTGATATTGATTGTATTTTCAATCGCTTCTGGTAAATCGTAAAACAACTCTATCATCTCTTCTTTCGACTTGAAATAATGAGAATCATTGAATCGCCTTCTATCAAGCACAGAAACATGCGTTCCATATTTGATACAAATCAAAGCATCATGAGCGTCAAAAGATTCTTTTTTATGAAAAAAAATATTATTTGTCGCAACGATTGGAATATTTTCATCGTAAGCGATTTTTAATAAAAAATCTTCAATTTCTTGAGAATTGTTGATGTTATTTCTTTGAATCTCAATGTAAAAACGATTGTTTGAAAATAGAATTTGCAATTTTTCTAGCAATGGTTTGAAATTATCATTTATAAAAACTGATAAAATTCCATTTTCAAATCCACTCAACATAATCAACCCTTCGGTAGAATGCTCAGTGAAATCTTCATCGAAGAGAATATGTTGATTTTTTAATTGCCTCTCAAAATATAATTTATTTAATCGAATCAGATTTTTATAACCCGATTCATTTTGTGCAATGAGCAATGCATTTGTATTTTTATATTCTTTTTCATTTGGAAGAAATATCTGAAATTGCAAATCAAGGCTGATAATTGGTTGAATTTTATTTTTTGTTGCTTCATTTGAAAATTCAAGACAGCCGCATAGATTATTAATATCGGAGATTCCAACGGCCGACATACGCTCATCTTTCGCTAATTTGATTATATCTTTAGCTTTTATGATTGATTCGAGTAAAGAATAATCACTTTTGACTCTGAGATGGACGAAATCGTTCATTATGATTAATCTTTTATTAGAGATTTTATATGAATTTTATTTTTATTATTATACATGATTGAGAGTGATTTTGTCAAATGAAATGCAATGGGTTTAGTATTTTATCTTTCGTTAAAGATAGA
>CAIPFW010000215.1 GCA_903864455.1 uncultured Anaplasmataceae bacterium
ACGTGACCAGGTGTATCAATAATATTAATACGATAGTCCCCCCCAATAACAATGAGTTGCAGCTGAGGTAATCGTAATTCCACGTTCTTTTTCCTGCTCCATAAAGTCCATCGTAGCTGCTCCATCATGAACCTCCTGAACTTTGTGAATCACACCAGTGTAATATAATATACGCTCAGTTGTTGTAGTTTTCCCAGCATCAATATGGGCTGCAATCCCAATATTTCTTGTTTTTTTTACTAAATCACTCATCTCTTATAACTCTAAAATTAAAATTTTAAATGGGAGAATGCTCTATTCGCATCAACCATTTTTTGCATGTTTTCTCTTCTTTTGAAAGTTCCACCCTGAGAATTATATGCGTCCATAATTTCATTCGCCAATCTCAAAGCCGTCTCTTTTTCTTTTCTTTTTCTAGTTTCCTCTTTGAACCATCTGATAAATAGCGAGTAAGAACGAAGAGTTCTTACTTCAACAGGAATTTGATAAGTCGCACCGCCAATTCTGCGAGAGCGAACTTCCATGAACGGACGAATATTTTCAACAACATCCAAGAAAACCTCAAGAGGATCTTTTTTCAAAGTCTCTTCAACAATCGCAAAAGCTCTATAAACAATGGCTTCAGCAACAGCTTTTTTACCATCAAGCATAAAAGCATTAATCAGCTTATAAACATGGCCGTTGCCATAAATCGGATCAAGTCCAACCCTTATTTCATTAGCGAATGATTTTTTTCTAGACATAATTAAAAAGATAAAAACAAATTATTTAGTTGGTTTAGCATTTTTTTTCACACCATAATGCGAACGGCTTTTCTTTCTATTTTTTACGCCCTGAGTATCAAGCGCTCCACGAACTATATGATATTTAACCCCAGGAAGATCTTTTACACGACCACCACGCACTAAAACCACCGAGTGCTCCTGCAAATTATGCCCTTCCCCAGGAATATAAGCAATAATTTCTGATCCGTTTGTCAATTTTACACGTGCAACTTTACGTAATGCAGAGTTTGGTTTTTTCGGAGTACGAGTATAAACCTTCACACATACACCACGACGTTGCGGGCAACTCATTAAAGCTGGAGCTTTGTTCAAAACTCTCTTCTTATCGCGAGATTTTCTTACTAACTGATTGATTGTAGGCATAATTTATAAATTTATTAAGCAAAGATTATATATAAATAACAGAAAAAAACCTCTTGTCAAGAAAAATTACAAGAAAAAAGTTTTTTTCTTATTTTCTCACAATTAAATGAGCGATTTCGTCCCATAATACAACAGAATCTTTATTCATTAATAAAGAACCGTCTTCTAGTTGAACTGCCATCTTACGACCAGCAGAACTTTTTGTTGCGATGTCATTGGCAATAGTTTTTGCACCTAAAGGATTTTGCACAAAAACCACTGGTTTTACTTTTTTACCATCATAAAAACTTGAAATAGCTTTACGATTCGTCTTGGCGTTTTTACTGGTGCCTTTGTCCATTTTTGCCATATTTTCTACAAAAAAATATAATTATAAAATTAATTTTAGCAAATAAAGAGTGAATATCAAGCTTTAATTTGCTAAAAAATTAAGCCACAAGTTCAGCACGCTTTTCTTGGACTTGCTTTATCAAATATTCAAACGCTTCTGGCTGATTAATAGCCATTTCAGACATAACTTTTCTATTCAAATCAATTCCAAGCTTTTTCAAACCATCAATAAATTTCGAATAAACCAAACCATACTCACGAACTTTCGCATTAATACGAGTTATCCATAGTGCTCGCATATCTCTTTTTCTATTTTTTCTATCACGATATGCATAACGCAAGGCTTTCTCAACTCTTTGAAGAGCAATTCTATAACAATTTTTAGAACGCCCTCTATAACCCTTAGCTAATTTTAAAATCTTTTTATGTCTAGCTCTGACATTTACACCACGTTTTACTCTACTCATTCTAAATTACCAAAAAACTCTTATAAAACTCAATAAACCTTACAAACCGTAAGGAATTATTTTTTTTATCACTTTTGAAACAGCCTCAGATAAAACCTTCATACCTCTACTATTTCTAATAAATTTATTCGATCTTTTTCTCATTCCGTGTCTCTTGAAAGCGCATGCAGCAACGATTTTACCGGTTCCTGTAACCTTAAATCTTTTTTTGCAACTGCTATTTGTCTTCAATTTGTATTTTTTTAACGCCATTTTTTAGCACCAATTATTTTAATATTATACAGCTAAGCTAGTATTTTACTTATATAAAAGCCGTTGTCAAGGAAAAAATTAACTCTTTTTATAACTTTTTTGATAAAAAATAAGCAAAATCAGACTTTACGGCAAAAAATGAAAAATCCAGAACCTTATTGATTTATTCGAAATATTCGCTATAATGAAATTGACATTTTTATGTCTATAGTAATAAACAAATATTGGTTTAGTGAGTAGACTCGGGGGCGGTTCCCGACGCCTCCAAATAAATGGGGGCGACATATGTATCGATACTCGCATAAATGGTTATTTTTTTACTCGGAGTGAATACCGCAAAAAATTCAAAAACTTATAAATGCAAACGATAATAACGTTGCTGTTAACGAAAACAAAGCAGTTGTTGCTAACGCAGCAAATGACAACTTTATTGTAATTAATAAAGCTGCAGCTTACGCCTAACTTTTTGTTAGATGCAAGTGGTTTTCCATAACGGGGTTTGTTGTTAAACCTGGCAACAGAACTTAACAAAAATTCATGAACAACTCTCAAAGTAGAGTGTAATTTCAAACTTGTTTGGTTGATTTTACGAGTTCATGGAGCTTTAGATCATATCATATGTTAATATATCAACACAAAATTCGTGAATTCATAGCCATCTCTAAAGTTCTATCATCGATAAAATCTAAATCTGTTCCACTTGGCAAACCACCTGCAAAAGTTGAAATTCGTAAATTTGGATGTTTTTTCTTCAAAATATTTGCTACATAATTTACAGTGATTGAACCATTGTAACTTTTATTGAGTGCGATGATGACTTCTGAAGCTTCTTCATTTTCGATTCTTTGAACCAAGCTAAGAATGGAAAGCATATCTGGTGAAATTCCATTCGTCGCTGAAATCACTCCGCCTAAAATATGAAATTTATAAGAATCTAAATTGCTCAAAGCTGATATTCGCCATAATTCATATAAATTCTCAACAACGCATATAATATTTGAAAAATTTTTCTCACTTTTGTAACAAATCTCACAATAATCTTGACTTATGAGGACGTTTCCGCATTTTTCACATTTACAAATATTTGTGCGAATTCTTTCTAATAATAGAATAAAATTCCCACTATCAATTCCATTATTGGATAAATTCTCAAGCAAATATGCTATGATTTTCTTCGCTTGTCGAGAATTAATTGTGGGCAATTTAGCAAATTGCTGTATTAATTGCTTGATTTCTTTACTTGCCATAATGTAATTTTTTTTGATTTTAAATTTTAATTCATCAATTATACCTTATTTTCTTTTATTTGAAG
>CAIPFW010000216.1 GCA_903864455.1 uncultured Anaplasmataceae bacterium
TCATTTAGAAGAAGAAATTTCTTGATAAATAATTATTTATCAAGAAATTTAAGAAAGTGCAATGGGTTTACTTCACTCTTCTTCGATGGATTGAGCGTCTTTCAAAGAAATTTTTATATTTTAAATATCGAGAATAAAAGCAATAAATACCACAATGTCTTGTATTCGTGAAAGATTTCCATAATTCTTCATTCGAAGAAGCGTTCGAAGAGCTCAACATTTCCAATGCGATGATAGACATCTCTTTTTCGAAGAGAATTGAAAGATTATCAGTTTTTTTCCAATGAAAAATTAAGAAAAACCACAATCATTCAAATTTTTATTTCTTTTTAAGTATTCACAATATAAAATGCTTATTTAAAGAATATAAAACAAATGCCTGAAGCAAAAAAATTCACTCTTTTTCAACTCAACTGGAAATATATAAAAAAATTTTCATTCAGTTTTATTTTTATTTTTTTATTATATGGAGCGCTCTCTCTTGAGAGAGTTTATTTTCCATATTTAGTTGGAAATATTATAGATATAATGACAAAAATGTCCGATAATCGTGATAATTACTGGGAATTATTGAGAAATCCTATTCTCATTATGATTGGAATTATGATTGGCATGGATATTTTGTTTAGAGTGCAAGAGATCATCGCTGAATATATATTCCCTCGATTCAAAGCTACGATGAGAGAGGAGAGTTTTTCATATGTGATGAATCATTCAAATAGATTTTTTGCAGAAAACCATGTTGGGTCAGTTGCTGGAAAATTAAATGATTTGATTGCATCGTCTTATTCGATAATTATGAAATTATCTGGTATTTTCATTCCTGTTTTAACAACTGTTTTGATATCGATAATTACAATTTTATTCATCAATGTAAAAATTGGCTTCATTTTTACATGCTGGATGATAACGCATCTTTTGATTGTTTATTTTACAACTTCATTTGTTAGAAAGCATTGGGAGAATCATTCGGAAGCTGAGAATGCATTGAGAGGAAAAATTGTTGATTCAATTAATAATATTGCGAATGTACGCTTGTTCGCAAAATTGAAAGATGAAATTAAATATTGTGCAACATATCAAAAAACCGAGATTGACTTAAGTGTCAAAGCAGGTTTATCTGGAATTATTGTGAGGTCGTTTCTGAGCATTGTTGCAATTTCTGGCTTGATTGGCATAGTGTATTTTCTTTTGCAAGAGTGGAAGGATGGATATATATCCACAGGAAATATATCTGCAATCTTTGCAATCGTTGTAAATAGTATTTTGTTGATGTGGTGGATGGCCTACGAATCTGTTTTCTTTTTTATGGATTTAGGAAAAGCATCGCAAGCTTTGACTATTTTGAATACACCTCATGAAATTCAAGATGCTGAAAATGCACCTGATTTAATTGCAAATAAAAATGGTAGTGAGATAAAATTCATCGATGTATCTTTTAGCTATAGCGATAAAGCATTTTTCACTCATAAAAATATTACAATAAATTCTGGGCAAAAAATAGGTTTAGTCGGTTTTTCTGGGGCTGGCAAAACAACTTTTGCAAATCTGATATTGCGCGAATTCAACTTGCATGGCGGTCAAATTCTCATTGATAATCAAGATATATCAAAGGTAAGTTTAAAATCTTTGAGAAATAGCATTTCTTATATCACGCAAGATACAAATCTTTTTCATAGAACAATTATGGAAAATATTCGTTTCGCTAAAAGCGATGCTACTGATGAAGAAGTGATTAAAGCTTCAAAAGAGGCTTGCTGTCATGATTTTATTATGAAAAATGAAGATGAATATAATGCTGTTGTTGGTGAAAAAGGTGCAAAATTATCAGGCGGTCAGAAGCAAAGAATTTCAATCGCTCGGGCTATTTTAAAAAATGCACCAATCGTGATTTTGGATGAAGCGACTTCAGCCCTTGATTCAATAACAGAACAAAAAATAAAAGAAGCAATAAATCGTTTAATTATAAATAAAACAACGATAATCATTGCACACCGTTTGTCGACTTTAAAAGAAGTGAATAGAATTTTAGTTTTTGATGAGGGTAAAATCATTGAAGATGGGTCTCATGACGATTTAATAAAAATTCCAGATGGATATTATAAAAAATTATGGGATTCGCAAAATGATCTTTATGATAAAAAAGTTGAAGATTGAGTTACCTATTTTTAAGAAAATGCAATGGGTTTTAAGTCGATCTACGGAGAAACTAAAGCTCAAGATAATTAAAGATCTATCTTTAACGAA
>CAIPFW010000217.1 GCA_903864455.1 uncultured Anaplasmataceae bacterium
AATATAAAAAATATTCATTTCCATTTATAATATTTGAAATATAAAAAAATATTTATAAATGTCAAAAATTGAAGAAAAAATAAAAAATCTCTTAACTGAAATTGAACTATACGATAAGCAATATTATGATGAAAATCAGTCAAATATTGATGATGCGAAATATGACGAGCTTAAAAAAGAATTTGAAAGTTTAATTTTTCAAAATCCACAATTTCAAAAATATTCTGATGAATTGGGAGTTGGAGTGAAATCTTCAAAAAAATTCAGCAAACACAAGCATATCGAGAAAATGTATTCTTTACAAAATGCATTTACTCATGAAGAATTCTGTGATTTTAATGAACGAGTTCAAAGATTTCTTGGCGATTTTGATAAAAAAATTGAATATTGTTGTGAATACAAAATTGATGGATTGTCATTCTCAGCTTTATACAAAAACGGTAAATATATTTTAGGATTGACTCGTGGCGACGGAGAGTATGGTGAGGATATTACTGAAAATATCGCACAAATTGAAAACTTCCCACTTCAAATTCCATACAAAGGAACAATTGAAATTCGAGGCGAGATTTATTTAAATCATGATGATTTTGAAAAATTGAATGAAGATTTAATAATAAAAGGTGAAAAAACTTTCGTCAATCCTCGAAATGCAGCATCTGGCTCGCTCAGACAATTAGATGTAGAAGCGGTAAAACAGAGAAAGTTGAAACATTTTGCATATAATATTGGCTTTGTGGAAAACAAGAATGAATTTCAATGCCAAGCGCAAATTTTAAAAAAATTAAAAGAATTCGGATTTTCGGTGAATGAGAATTTTTTTGTAAGCGATGATTTGAATGAAATAGAAAACTTTCATTCAAAGGTTTTGTTGATGAGGTCTCAAATTGATTACGACATCGATGGTGTCGTTTGCAAAGTCAATGATTGCGAGTTGCAAAAAAGACTTGATTTTTCAAGCAAATATCCACGATGGGCGATTGCATATAAATTTCCATCTCATGAAGCGATAACTCAACTGATCGATTTATCTTTTCAAGTTGGGCGAACAGGTGCAATTACTCCCGTTGCGATTTTAAAGCCTGTGAATGTTGGTGGTGTGATTGTGAGCAAGGCGAACCTTTATAATTATGATGAGATAAAGAGGCAAGATATTCGAATGAATGATTTTGTTTTGATTAAAAGGTCGGGCGATGTGATTCCAAAAATTATTTCAGTTTTAATCGAAAAGAGAAATGGCGACGAGAAAGAGATTTTTTTGCCGAAAAATTGTCCGTCTTGTAATGCGAGATTGAATTTTGATGAAATTGTTGTTCGTTGCGACAACGAATTTTCATGTTCAGCGCAAATTAAGGAAAAAATAAAACATTTTTGCGGGCGAGATGGAATGAATATCGATGGTATGGGAGACAAGCAAATCGAATATTTTTACGATAATGAATTTATTGCAAATGTTCTGGATATATTTTTTTTAAAAGAAAAATATGAAAATTCAATAAAAAATCTCCCAAATTGGGGTGAAAAATCAGCACAAAATCTTTTTGAGGCGATTGAAAAATCAAAAACTTCGTCTTTGGATAAGTTTATTTTTGCTCTTGGAATACGATTTGTTGGTGATGTTGCGTCAAAAGTTTTAGCTCGATATTTTCAATCAGCAGAGAATTTTAATAAAGATTTTATAAAGCGAGATAATTTGCTTCAAATCGATGGTTTGGGGGATAAAATTGTGAACTCAATTTGTAGTTTTTTTTCGAGCGATGAGAATAATTCTTTTTTATATCGGTTGATTCATTGTTTAAATATTCAAAATTATGAAGAGATTGAAAAATTGAACAGCACGATAAGCGGAAAAAATATAGTATTTACGGGAACTTTAGACAAAATGACAAGAAAAGAAGCGAAAGCAATCGCTGAAAAGCTTGGTGCGAAGGTTTGCTCACAAATTAGTGGTAATGTTGATTTGGTGATTGCTGGTTTTGATGCGGGGTCAAAATTGCAAAAAGCAAGAGAATTGAAAATCAAAATTATCGATGAAAGTGAATGGATAAAGCTCTCTGAAGAGGCTTAGTGTTGTCATTATTTTCTATTTTCTATGTTGAGAGAGTATTTTTTCCATCATTTTATTCGATGTGTCGATTGTTATTTCTTCATTTGGAAAATCATTCTCCAATCCATACTCTAATACTGCTATCAAAATATCTAATTTGGTATCTTTATTTTCATTTATCTCATCTATATTCATAATCTTAAGATTTTCATTTATCTCATCTATATTCATAATCTTAAGATTTTCATTTATCTCATCTATATTCATAATCTTAAGATTTTCAT
>CAIPFW010000218.1 GCA_903864455.1 uncultured Anaplasmataceae bacterium
AAGTTAAATTGATTTTAGATTTTCTTATCGATATCCTTGCATTGCTCCTTAATAAATTTTAGATATATTCTTCATTAGAACGCTCAATACTTATTTCGTATTGTATTTTCGATTTCATTATATACGAAAGAAAAATGAGTTCAAAAATATCTCCAAGTGATTTAAAAAGTTCGAATGAAACAGAAAATCCTGAAATAACGGTAGTTACAGTTAGTATTTTTAATATTCAGCTGAAATGCTTTCATTTAAATTCAAATCAATTTTCTTCAAGCCTATAATAATGAAGGCTCGATGTGCTAAATTTATTAGTGATAAAAAAAATCAAGACAAGTAAAATTAAATTTTGTAGTTTATCGTATATTAAGAAGCTTTTTGTTCAATTCATGATTATAATTTTCAATAGATGTGGGTGTGGTAGATTAAAAATTGCCCATGATAATCGAGCTTTGGAAGAGAGTGAAAAACCTAATGAAAAACCTAATGAAAAATGGAATGTGGACGAGCATGTTGCTGAAGACCGTCAAACTGATGCAGATGGTGAAATTATTTTCATAAATAATTATGATAATAATGCAAAAGTATAATTATTGATTTAGAAATATTTGATCTATAGTGTATCATTTCTTTTATAATCTTATTCTAATTTGAAATATATGAAAAGAGAAGTAGCTTTTTTAAAACTAAAAGCATCACTAAATCAGTATTTCATTTTTTTAGTATATTCGCGTCTATCATAAAACTAATCCTGATGTAGTAATTCGTCGATTATTCAAGTCTTGGGAAGATAATAAGCCAAAGTTATTGATATCAGTAACAGGTGGAGCTCAAAAATTTTCTCTAAAACAGCGTTTAAAGGATGTTTTTCGGCGAGGCTTAGTGAAAGCTGCGCAATCAACTGGAGCTTGGATCAGCACTGGGGGTTTTAACGTTGGGGTAATGAAGCATGTTGGTGAAGCTATGCGAGAAAATTTGTCATCATTTAGTCAAAAGGATAAAATTGTAGTTCTAGGTATAGCTACATGGGAAATGGTTCTTAACAAAGAAATTCTGATCAATCATGGTGCTGTAAGTGTTTTCAAAGGTTGAAGTAAAAAAAAAAAAATTAAACAAGAAACCTTTTTGTGTATGAAGGAAGGAAAAATTGAGTATTCACATACAAAAAAACCAGATAAACCAGACGGCACTGAAAAGCCAAAGCAAGCTCTCGATCCCAATCATTCGCATTTTATATTAGTTGATAATGCCAGAATTGGTTTCGGTGGTGAAATTGACTTCCGTGCAAATCTTGAATCTGCTATTTCAGAAAATGCAATACCAATAGTAGTTCTTGTTTTAGAAGGAGGCGCTGGTACGATAAAAACAGTACTTGAGTCAGTAAAAAAAAAAAACACCATGTGTTTTTATTAATGTAAAACATAAATTTATAAATTTTTGCATTGGCTTTAGCCAAATTATAATTTTGGTCGCCTGCTCGTTCGCAAGCTTGGGGGCACTATTCATTTTTGGATCAAAGTGTATCAATCTGTATCAAAGTGTATCAAATG
>CAIPFW010000219.1 GCA_903864455.1 uncultured Anaplasmataceae bacterium
AGGAAGACACAGTAGAAATGTCGTAGAAAGAGTATTCGTGTGGTTTACTCATTACAATCGATTAAATAAATGTTATGAGTATTCAATCTCTTCAGCAGAATCAATGATGAGAATTGCATCTATAATGATTATGCTGAAGACTAATTCTCAATATTTATAAAAAATTAACTATTTTTCATTATTATGTTTATATGTTAATTCTTTTTTATATGAAGCTCACAGATAATAAAGTGCTTTTTTATTCATCAATAGGTGTCCTTTTTGCGATTTTGATTCTTATATTACTCAATACTATTTTGTTTTTATTAGCGAAAAGGAAAAAAAATCAAATAGATCAAGAGAGATCGGAAATGTCAGACAGTATCAATTGTAATATAGAGAATCTTGAAAAACAACACAAAGAGCTAAGCAACATTATGGTTGAGCTCAAAAAAAGACAAAACTTCTGCGTGGGAGCCTCTCATGGTGATGATTTTCATCACATTCATGAAAATATTTCTTTTTACATTAAATCCAACACTTTGTTTAATAACCCAAGATGTAATAATTTTATCAATAGAGCAATTCATTCTTTGATTCGTAATGAAGGTATAATGGCAAATTCTTTAATATTTGAAGGGGGTAAACGCGAATTATCAACTCAAAATCCCCATGATTTGCAAAAAAAACTCAACATCACAATCACTGAGGATCAAAAGAACGATTTTGAAGAAAAAAAGATAGAATTAGTCAATAATTTGTTAAAAATTGCTGAAGGGGGGATTTTGGAAAATCCAAATAATCTGCTTTATCGATACGTTATAAATAATAAAAAAGAAAATTTAAATGATGCTCGGACTCATACTGAAGAAAAATTGATACTAAAAAAAACAGTTGAAATAGTTTTTAATAAAGCAATTTCAGAAGTTGAACGAGAGATATCTGAAATTGACTCTAAGGTATCTAAAATGAATGCTGAAATAAAAGAAATCAAATTTTTGGAGCCCCTATCATTTTTTAATCCAATTAAAAATATTAAAATACTGAATTATAAAGAAAATTCCTCTGAACAAGGGATGAAATAAATGTTGGAAATATTGGTGCAAAAACTGACTTTTTAAATCTCTTAATTTTTCAGTAGAAATTTTCTCTTTTTTATATTAAATTATTGGAATAAAAGTAAATATCCAATATGAATATAAATTACGGAAAAGATTTAATGGTCGGAAAAAGAGGATTGATTCTCGGCTTGGCGAATGAGCAGTCCATCGCTTGGGCGATCGCAGAATCACTTGCAGAGCAAGGAGCCGAACTTTGTTGCACATATCCAAACGATACGATGAAAAAAAGAGTCGTGCCTTTAACTGCAAAATTGAATGAACGATTTCCAACTTTTCAATGCGACGTGTCGAAAGATGGTGAAATTGAAAATTTATACAACGAAATGATCTCTGCAGGATGGGATAAATTAGATTTTATAGTTCATGCTGTTGCTTTTTCAGATAAAAATGAATTGACGGGGCGTTATATTACGACTTCAAAAGATAATTTTCTGAATTCAATGAATATTTCTTGCTATTCCTTGACTGCAATATCAAGAATTTTTGAGCCAATGATGGTGAAAAATGGCTCTGGCTCTATCATTACCCTCACTTACTACGGTGCGGAAAAAGTTATGCCTCATTATAACGTCATGGGTATTTGTAAAGCGGCGCTTGAGGCAAGTGTAAAATATTTGGCGGTTGATATGGGGCCGAACAACATTCGGGTAAATGGAATTTCTGCTGGTCCAATTCGCACATTATCTTCTGCAGGAATAGGCGATTTTAGATACATATTGGATTGGAATAAAAATAACGCTCCGATGAGACGAAACGTCACTCAAAGTGAGGTTGCAGGTGCGACGTTGTATTTATTAAGCGATATGGGTTCAGGAACTACAGGCGAGATACTTCATGTGGATTGCGGATATAATGTCATAGGTATGAAGGCTGTCGATGCACCTGACATAAACGTTTAGCCAAATTTTTTTGATTTCAATTTACTCCAATGCGTCAAAAATATCTTTATATTTTTGATAAATTTCGCACTTCCTTTCTCTCAAAATTTCAAAAATAATCGAATCTGGAATTTCCAGAAAACTTTCTAATTTTTCCAACTCTTCCTCACTATTATAATTATCAATATTTTTCGTAACGAAATCTTTTATCAAAAAATCACTCTCTCTCGTCCCACGATACATCGATTTATATAAAATTCTCTTTTTTAACAATTTAACAGACATAAAAATTGAATATACAAATAAAAAATGCAAAATACTATTTAAAATTGTAAATATCTTTGTTATAATTCAAAGGTTATATAATTTGTTTATTAACAACCTATGAATCATAAAATCAATCCTATTGAAGCTTGGAAAATATTGCAAGAGAAAAAAATGTCTTATGTTATAGACGTTAGGCCTGAGCCGGAATCGATATATTCTGGAAAGCCAGATCTCACGGAATTAAAAAAAGAGACCATAAATATTCCATATACTTTATATCCATCATTAAGGGAGAATCCGAATTTTGTTCGTGAATTTAATAAATTTATTTTCAATGAAGAAACTGTGACTTTTTTGATTTGTAAGGATGGGACTTTGTCGGAAAAAGCTTTGGATAAATTAAAGCAAACAAATAAACAGTGTTTTGCGATTGACCATGGTTTTGAAGGAGAGATGGAAAATATTGGCAAAAAACGCAGTTTGATAAATGGCTGGAAGGCACAGGGTTTGCCATATGAAGATGATTAGAATTTATTCTTTGCAAAAACAGATTCCATTCAAGATAAATTAATCACTTCAATAAGAAAATTTTGCTACAATGATAGATTCATAATATTTTTTTAAATATACAACATGAGAATATTAATTAGCAATGATGATGGTTTGGAATCAGAGGGCTTAGAAATTTTACAAGATTTCGCACATTCTTTAACTGATGATGTGTGGACTATCGTTCCTGACAGGCAGAGGAGTTGTGGTGGTCATGGTATCACAATTTACGACCCTTTACGTTTCAAAGAAGTGAAAAATAAAGTATATCTTGCAAATGGGACGCCAGCGGATTCGGTGATTTTAGCTTTGAATCATTTATTGAAGGATAAGGCGCCAACATGGGTTTTTTCTGGAATTAATCAGGGTGAGAATATTGGTGATGATGTTTTTTACTCAGGAACCATCGCTGCCGCAAGAGAAGCCGCTCTTCATGGTATGAAGGCGATTGCATTCAGTCAAAGCTATCTTAAAGATTATGCGTTGAATTTTTCTTATGCCAGAAATCATATCAAAGATGCCTTCGAAGCTGTAAAAGATTTGGATTATAAGCATTCGATTTATAATATTAATTTTCCGCCCCATCGAGACGATAAAGCTGTGAAAGGAATAAAATTTTTACCTCAATCAACAAGGTTGCGAAAAGATTTGTTAGAAAAGAAGATCGATCCTCGAAATAGAGAATATTTTTGGTTGAATGTTTTTG
>CAIPFW010000220.1 GCA_903864455.1 uncultured Anaplasmataceae bacterium
CAAAACCGAGAACAGCTCCACTTCCTCCGACTCAACAGCAGTCACCATCAGAGAAGATTGTTCATAATAGTGGAAAGAAAATAGGAGGATCAACGTTTTATACAAAGTAGAAAAATAGAACCATCCTGTAAATAGGATATTTTATTGATATTGAATCGCAAAGTTTATTCACCACAAATTTCAAAAAGATGTTAAAATCAATGAAAAAATGGTGAAGTATGAGCGATAACGATATAATTATTTATGGAAAACACCCTGTAATCCACGCATTAAAAAATGCAAATCGAAATGTGATTATTTTATATATGACTGAAAGAGTCGCATCAGATAAGGAGTTACAAGGTATACTTGAATCAAAAGAAATAAAGAAAAAAAGATTTATTACAAAAATCGTCGATAAGAAATTTCTAGATAAATTATGCGGTGGGAATTCGATTGAAAATACGAATATTCTACATCAAGGTATTGCAATTTTAGCCAAAACTCTCGAAGAAATATCGATTTATGAATTTTTAAAAAAAATAAATGAGAAGGAAAGGTCATTAGTTTTATGCTTAGATCATGTAAAAGATCCGCACAATATCGGTGCAATTCTGAGAAATGCTGCAGCTTTTGATGTTGATGGAGTGATTTTGACGAAATATAATAGTCCAGATGAAAGCTCAGTCATTGCAAAAACTGCGTGCGGTGCGTTAGATATGGTGCCGATAATAACTGTTACAAATCTTGTACAAACGATGGAATTGATGAAAAAGCAAGGCTTTTGGTCTTACGGCATGTCTTTGACGCATAAAAATAAACAAAATATTTATGATATAAAATTTTCGCAAAAATCATTAGTGATATTTGGTAATGAGGGCGTTGGTTTACGTCAATTGACTCATGAAAAAATCGATTATCCGATTTATATTCCAATGAAAAATATTGATTCTCTCAATGTTTCAAGCAGTTCTGCAGTTTTATTATTTGCGATGAGTAATAATAAAAATTAATTCACTATTCTCTCAATATAAAGTTTTTAAATAGTTTTTTTAATAAAAATACATTTTTCTTGACAAAGATAAAAAAATGAATTATATTAAAAGAATAATTAAATATTTAGGTTTTGTTTATGAAAATTTTTGGTTTTGATATTCGTTTACAGGAATTGTATCATTTTGATGGAAAGAAGGTGCGAAGGGATAAAAAACCGGAGGGATCTGAGATATTCCTCTTTATTTGCCGTTTATTTTCTATCGCTACTGTGGCAACTTTTGCTTCTTTTCTTGCGATTAAAGTTTTTAATAAAAATTTGTTTGACAAAATTGCTTCGTCGACAAAATTTGCTGAATTCTTTTTCAGTAAGAAATTTGTTTTGGGAGTTGCAATTACTCTCGGGGCAACTTTGCTGCTTGCTAAGATTGTCAGTGCTGTTCTGAGTTGTATGATGGGGGATGAGGAGAGTAAGAAGAGCTCTAAGATGCAGGATGGTTCAAAACAAAGATTTATTGCGAATATGACTCAATCTATTCTTGGTATTGGCGTTGCCATTGCTGCGATTACTTGTGCTTCGCTTATTTTAAAAAATAAATTCTCTGCTCAAAATGTTGATCTTTTAGAAAAGATATTTCTTGGCGGATTTGGATCTGCAATAGTGATTGGAGTATTAGCTTCATTGATAACGGTAATCGGTAAGGAAATTGAGAAAAAAAAGTGTAAAGCGGTGAATTCAGATAATACAGATAGTAAATATTCTAAAAAAACAAATTTACAAAATCATATTGATAGATATAATCTATTTCTCGATGTCATGCATTTTCTCAAAGGTATTTTTTGTCATTCTGCTGGGGGAACTCTCGCTTATCATAAGGATGATGAAAAAGCAATGAGGTTTAAAGATGATTATATTGCACTTGTGGAGATAAAGAAAATAGATACAAATACTCCGAAGATCCAAAAGACAGATGCTAACGGCAATAAATTCTTTTATACTAACAATAAGCAACCAGTCATGATAGACAATTTTATTGGTACTGGTCAATACAATATCGAAGCTAATTTTCTTACTTTTTTAAATTCTACTACGGATAATAAGCCTACAAAAACCGTATAATATATGATGCAACAATTTTTCTTGTGAAATTTTTTTCATAAGTTAAAATAGTGAGAATATGAACAAATAAAGATTAAATCGATGATTTTTGACTATCAAAATTTCTCAAACGCTACAATTGAAAATTTAAACGCAGGTCTGTATATTATTTCGACTCCCATAGGGAATATCGAGGATATTACGATTCGAGCGATTAAAATATTAAGGTCTGTTGATTATATAGTTTGCGAACATCACGAAATTACTAAAAAATTATTAAGGCACTACGATATAAAGGCAAATATTTTGCATTATAATGATGATATGCCAGCTAGACATCTGAATAAAATATATGATATAATTGATAGAAGTAAAAAGATAGCTCTGGTTTCGGATGCGGGCACGCCTTCGATTTCAGATCCAGGTTACTGTATAATAAAATATTTGGTAGAGCAGGATAAAACTGAATTATTTTCTGTTCCCGGTTCAACTTCATTTGTTGCTGCACTGACTCTGTCGGGATTCCCGTGCAACAATTTTTATTTTTATGGTTTTTTGCCTCGCACGGAAGCAAAATCGTCACAAATTTTATATAAACTTCTTAACATTCAATCTTTATTAATATTTTTTGAATCGCCGCATCGATTATTAAATACTTTACATTCTATTTATAAAATTTTTGGAAATATTTCAATTTCTATCAGCAAAGAAATTACGAAGCTTTTCGAAGAGACTTTTCGAGGTGAAATTTCGCTCATTATTGAAAAATTGGAGCAAAAAGATTCAATCAAAGGCGAATATATTATTATTGTGAATAATCTCAACGGAAGAAGCGATGCGAATGAAGAAAATCAGAATTCAATGAATCAAATGATTGAGAATGGAATTTCAAATAATCGAACTACAAAAGATATTTTGCAGGAATTAGTGGAAAAAAAACTCACGAATGATATGAATAGAAAGGATTTATATAAATTAATTTTGGAAAAAAGTGAAAAATAATTTGAATTAATTTAATTTATGCTTTTTATATTTCTTAATTTTTTTTAAAATATGTTCTCAATCTTTGATTACAAATGAATTATTTTAAACAAAAGGTTCTCACAATTGCAGGCTCTGATTGCTCTGGTGGCGCGGGAATACAAGCCGATTTAAAAACTTACACTGCTCTTGGATGCTACGGTATGTCGGTAATCACGGCAATTACAGCTCAAAATACTACGGGTGTGTTTGATGTGATGGCTGTACCACTTTCAACGATAGAATCACAACTTCATGCGATTTTCTCGGATATTTCGAACGTAAATATTATAAAAATTGGCATGATTTATGACAAAGATATCATCAATTTAGTAAGTGATATTTTGAATCAAAACGAGTTTTTCGATAAAAAGTCGAATAAAAAAATCGTTTTAGACCCCGTGATGATAGCGAAATCGGGAAGCTCTCTTTTTAAAGATGATGCTTTGAATTCGCTGAAAACACAACTTATTCCTATGAGTTTTTTAGTGACTCCGAATTTTGATGAAGCGATTGCGATATCCGAATATTCGATTTCAAGCAATGAAAAAATTGATGAGAATATTATTTTTCAAATGGGTAAAAAAATATTATCACTAGGGTGCGAAAATGTCTTGATGAAGGGCGGTCATATCTTTTTTAACGAAGGGGATTGCGTTGATTATTTGATAAATAACAACATGAATTCGCCAAGCGACATGATTTCTTTTCGATCGAAGCGAATCGATACTCAAAACACGCATGGGACGGGATGCACATTGTCCTCCGCAATTGCCAGTTTTTTGGCCGCTGGATATGATGTTTCTCATGCAATTGAGAAAGGTAAGGAGTTTGTAACAAATGGCCTGATAAACGCTCAATATGAGTCGATAGGGCAGGGTCATGGACCATTGAATCATTGTTTTGGTTTGAAATAAAAAGCGCAATCGATTTACAAGAGCTTTGCTTTCAAAGCAATTTCTATTTCATGCGAAACAAAATTGGCGACAGATCCACCCAAAGTCACAACTTCTTTCACAAAAGATGACGAAATAAATTGACTTTTTTCTAAAGAAGTGAGAAAAATTGTCTCAATTGTATTATCAAGTTTATGATTTACGCAGTGCATCTGAAATTCATACGCAAAATCAGATGAGGCTCTCAATCCACGAACGTTAATTTTAACTCCTCGCTCTTTCATAAAATTTACTAAAAGACCATCAAAAATCTCAACAGAAATTCTTTTTTTATTCTTGTCAAAATGAATTTTATCGATTTGATGTTGAATCATCAAAGCTCTCTCAGTCGCTGAAAATATCGGGCTTTTTCTATTGCTCATCGCAACTCCTATGATTAATTCATCGACAATATTCAAAGCACGAATCGCAATATCTAAATGACCGTAAGTCATAGGGTCAAAAGTTCCCGGAAAAACTCCTATTTTTTTGCTCATTGTAAAGAAGGTCTGCTAAATCAGCACACAGTCTTTTTGCTTTAGATACGCTGTCATCATTTGAAGGATTAAAATTTAATCCAACTAATTTTTCTCCAAATGTAAGCGTTACCGTAGTCATCGCAGTGA
>CAIPFW010000221.1 GCA_903864455.1 uncultured Anaplasmataceae bacterium
AGTAGCAGTTGTAAGATTAGCACCTCTTTTCACTTTTGTTAATTCGAATTAATTCGAATAAGCTTACTACCTTGCATCCAATCTAACATTTATAAGATATTTATACTAATATGATTTTTAAGAAAATAGACTTAAGTAAGATGAAAAAATTATTTTTAACTTTTTTAATTTTAACTTTATCTCAGAATGCTTCTGCTGATAATACGAATAATAATTCTCAAAGCCCAAATTCAAATGATACAAAGAGTCAGTGGGCGGTTACGCAAAATATTAATTCCGATAGTGATAATAATTTTTTATTCACTCAAAGTGACGAACCATCTGATTTGGATCTACTTATGACTTTGGGTGGAGATGAGAATGATTTTAATCGTAATGATAGAAATACGAGCCCGAATCATTCAGACGATTTCAATGAAAATAAAAATACGAATAATGAAAAAAGTTTCGAGGAGTCGAAGCAAAATAATACGAATGGAATTGATGAGCAAATCACTTCAATGACTCCTTCAAAAATTGATGATGAAGTAAAATCTAATGATAACGATAATATAACTTCTGATAATTTTTCAAATTCGCAAAACGAATCAATGAGCAATTCTTTTTCGCAACAAAATTTAGATATGAAGAATGGTTTACTTGGTAAAGAATTAAGTGAAGAATTGCAAATGCCAAAGCTTGAAATGAATGGTGTAGAACAAAAAACAAACAATGAAAATCAAATCAATACAGATAAAATAAATGAAAACAAAGCAGATAAAATAAATGAAAACAACGCAGATGAAATAAAAAATTTAATGAATGATAAAGAGAGTTTAAACAATGCAGACAATCCAAATAATTCAAATAATTCAAAAGACCACGACAATATAATGAATAATAGTAACGAAAAAGAAAAAAAAGATGAAAAATTAGATGAAAAATTGAATGATATTAAACCTTCATCAGAAGAGAAGTCAAGCGAAAATCAATCAACAAATGCAGATACAAAAACCGATGCATCACTTATTGTAGAGAACTTAGATGATATGAAAAAAGATATCGAAAATCTCAATAATATGAAAATAGATGCACCTGTGATTACTAAAGAAATAGAGGCGCCTCAAATAACTCAAGAATTGGAGAAAAAAGATGAAAAAAAATCTCAATCGATGATTGATAAAATAAAAAATCTTTTTGATAAAGAGAATAAAAATAATGAAGAAAGCAAAGAAACAAAGTTTGGTATCGCAAATATTAAGCCAGCTCAAGTCATTGATAATACGAACAGGGTTGTAAAAGTAGATATAAAAAAAACATCAATGAAAGCAGAAAAAATTCATAGATGCAGGAAAGTGAGAAAAGCTGTTCGCAAGGACGATGCATTTGATGAAATTACAAAAAATATCGATCCTTGTGAAAATCCAAAAGTTTTCGATTTGACTGAATTTGAAAGAACTCAAAAGCTTCAAGAGGAGTATATGGGTATTTCTGAGGGAGATTCTCAATATGAAGACAAGATATACGAATACAATAGAAAGCAAATCAATATTACGAAAAAATACAAACTCAATGATTATAAAATAAAGGTTAATGTTCCGGAGTTTTTAAAATCTCATGAAAATACAATAGGGAATGGTCATTTGAATGATATTTACTATCATGAAGATTACATCAATGCTTTGTTTGCTGCTGTTTCTGATGAGGATTTATCAGCTATTGATTCATTATTGAGAGTGATAAAAAATGTTGATATGAAAAATTCTCAAGGTGAAACTTTGCTTACTTATGCAGCAAAAAATCGTAAAATCACATCATTTAAATATCTTGTAATGAGGGGTTGTGATATCAATATGCCCAATAAAAAAGGCGAGACAATTGAGATTATTTTGAAAAAAAATGGAAATAAACAAATGCTTGTTTTGTTAAAACAAAGTTAATTTTTTTATTATATAGTAT
>CAIPFW010000222.1 GCA_903864455.1 uncultured Anaplasmataceae bacterium
ACTTCAAACTCACTTCGATTTCCCTCTGTAAAGCGATTTAAACGCGATTTATTTTCGCATGGTTGCCGAATTTTAAATATAAAACAAACGCAATGGGTTTATTTCTTATAAAGAAGAAATAATAAATAAAAATATGTGAGTTTTTTTTAGAAAGCATGGAAGTTGTTCCAAAGTAACAGAATTGTAAATTCAGTGCATTGAGAAATTGCATTAATTAATGCTTGATGTTTCGCATTATACATTTTTTACTTATAAAAACTCTTTAACAATTTTAAAATGTATTTATAAAATGTCAACACTTTTTGGACGACAAAAACTTCAAACTTCATTCGATTTCCTTCTGTAGGATACCTTAAAATGCGATTTATTTTCACGCGCTCTTTGAGTTTTAAATATAAAACAAACGCAATGGTTTTAATTAACTTTTATAAATTACGAATTGCAAAAATTTCTAAAAAATGACGAATTAATCTTTTCAAGTGAAAAATTTCTGATAAAATTCGCTAATCATAAAGATATAATAAAATTTGACAATGATATTAATATTATATTACAATGAAACTTTTATTCATTAAATTAAAGATATGAACAATATTATTATAGATAACTCTCAAAATAAACAAATCAATACATCTAAAAAAAATAAGGTGCGGCAGCACGTCAATATATATGGTTCAAATTTTATCAATTATTTTTTTCAACAATTTTCTTTTTTTAGGTTAACGTATGATTACGAATTATTCCAAACTTTCTAACAAATTTAGATTTTTTGCTTTAACAAATTTATTCTTTCAAACGCTTGTATTGCCTGCGATTTTAAGGCAGGATTCATTTGAAAATCCTCTTGATATCAATGAAATGGGCGATACAATCAAAAATACAAACCTTCTCAGACAAGGTTTTTCTGACGCTCTCAGAAGCAGTTTTGGTGGTGGTGGTGAAAATTTACAAGATATTCCACTGACTATCTTTCCATCTTACTTTGATAATGTGTTTAGCGTTCAAAGGAAAGCCAAATATTTTAAAGACAATGATGATAAAAAAAATAATCTTGAAAAAGTGACCGAGGATAATTTCTACCGTAATGGAAGAAAATTAAAAAAAACCGTTAATGTTAAAAATACTGATAACCATGAACTTAATAGTACAATTACAGGGGATCTGTACTATTCAGAAAGCGTTGCTGTTTACAACGCAAAAAGAATATTGAGAATATTACTCGGAATTCTTATTGTAACTACAGGGTTTGTAGCTACTGATTATTTGAAATTATTACATGCGAATTTAGCAAAAAATGTTCAAAATTCAAGAACTGCCTTAGTTTTGCTACAAGGTTTTACAGGAACATTATTCAGCTTTATGTTCGTTGTTGGATTGATAATGTTTTCTTGTGCTTTTCAATCGATTATTGACGATATAAGTAAAAAACTCGAGAAAAAAAAAGATGCTGAAGGCAACGAAATTGAAAGAAAGGGAGGTAAGGCTCTCAACAAAACCTTTTTAGCAATTGGATTCTTTGGTATTGCTGTCGTTGGTTCAGAAGCATTGCTTCTTTTAAGTCAAAAATTTGCTCAATTGGCTGAAAGATCAAAACAATTCGCCACGATATACAACCTTCTTTCAACTTCGTTTTTGGTTTTATCAATTTTATTTGGAATATCGATTCTTGGAAGAAGATTTTTAGAGCCTTTGTTGAAAAATTCAATCGTAAAAGCCTTACCAAAATACAATTCGTTACTTGGAAAAGATGGAATCGATGACGAATTTACAAACGATGCGATTAATGATAATGCGAGAGTTACATATGGTTACGATCCAGAAAAACCTAAAGATACAATTTATATCGCAATTCCTTATGGATATAAATTATCGAATACCAAAAAAAGATCGTTGGCTCAAGTTAACGATAATAGTGCAACGAAAACAACTCATGCATACGATGCCGAAGGAAATTTTTATGCAGTTGAGCTAGATAAAAATCAAAAGCCAGGAAAAAAATCAAATAGAAATAAAGCAATTGCTAGGCTGATTGGCTATTCTTTGATTTTATACGGAGCATTATTTTTACTCTATGGAGCCGTATTTTTTTGCGGAAATGGTTTAGAAAAAATTCTAGTCAATATTGCAAAAGGATTTCATTTGCCAGAATGTTTTGGTGTGATAGGAAATGATATTATTAATAATGTTTTCTATCTAACGGCAGTATTAGTTGGAATTCAGGC
>CAIPFW010000223.1 GCA_903864455.1 uncultured Anaplasmataceae bacterium
CAGCTCAGCCAAAAAAAGAAAAAAAGAAAAAATAATTTATGCATATAATCACAGGGAAGTATAAAAATCAAAAAATTAAAACTTCAGAATTTATACATTCTCCAGGGTTTGTTTTTAGAAATGCATTATTTAATATAATAGGCTCTGCCGTTCTCAATTCAGCGATTCTAGATTTATTCGCTGGTGATGGGTCTTTTTCGATTGAAGCTTTGTCTCGTGGCGCCAAGTCAGCCATCATAAATGATAGCTTTAAAAAAAATATCATTATTGCAAAGCAGAATGTTGAGAAGATTTGTGAAGATGAAAGAATTTTATTTATGACGAATTTTGAGAAATCTATCAAACTTCCGTCATTTAATAAGATTGATTTGATTTTTTGCAATTCTTTTAATAAAGATATTGGAATTACAGTCGATATTATTAATAATATTAAAAAACAAAAAGGCTCACTCAAAGAAATAATTTTTTGTGCAATTTCAAGTAAAGAGGAGATGGATTTACTTCACGATTCATATTCTGATTTTGAACCAAGAAGATTTGGTGAGTTTTTTATGAAAGTGTTGTCGATATAAATCAAGAAGATATATAAAATTCATCCTTTGCATTCTCTTCCAATAACGGAGAAACGGCAAGATTTAACAAAATTCTGTATGCAATAACTGATTCATTGCTTGCATCATCAAATTTCAGCTCTCTCTCCTCTCCTTGATTTGATTTCTCATCAAAACCCATGCTTAATTGTTGTGTTTCCTTTTTATTAATTCCAAAAGCATAAGCGGAGTCCGAGTTTAGCTTTTGAACGATTGAAATTCCATGAGCTTGGGTGATTTCGTTCATAAATTTTTCAAAAATATAATATAAAACAAAGAAAATCATTATAGAGATAATAAATTCTACAATTTTTGTAGCAATTTTTGACTTTATTGTATCGTTCAAAATTTCACGAATAAATTCGACTTTTGACTCTTTTAACAAATCGACCGACTCATCAAGAAATTTATAAATCTGACCAAAGATCAAAGTTACAATGAAAAATCTAGAAACTTTTGCAAAGTATTTGACTATTTGACCACCTGACATGATTGACTTTCCTGCACCTTTTATATCTTCGTATCTTTTTTCAATTTCATTTTTATCGTTTGCTCTAATTTTTTTAAAAAAATAATCTTTAAAATCTTTTTGCGTGATTTGATTGTTTTCTTTATTAAGTTTCTCCAACCATTCTTTTTTAAAAATATCTTCTATCGAAAAATCTTTCTTATTTCTTACTATATATGCAATTCTATAAACCAATTGATACTCGTCAGCAGAGCAATAATTTTTCTCAAACTCTTGATATTTTGAAATTTTTTGTAGTTTTTGTTTAATGCGATCTACTACATCCACCGATAAATTTGTAACTTTCTCAATCTCATCAATCTTTTGCGATTCATCTTTAAGGATTAAACTTTTAAAAATTTTAGCAATTCTTTCTTCATTAAAACATTGATCGACTAAAGTATAAGATTTTGTTTTCTTTTCTTCATGTGAAATTAATTTTTTCTCCTTCAAGTATTCCGTAGAAATTGTATTTCTCAAACAATTTGTATCTGCAGATGAGGTCATACTCATATTCGCATGAACTTCACGAGGGTATACCAATAAACCGTACAGCACCCAAGTAAATGCAACGATCAACAATGGCAATAAAATTGCTTTATTCAAACTCTCTCTAAATTGATGAATAAATTCTTTGAAATTCTCAATTTTTTTTAATTTTAATACGAGTAATAAAATTGGCACCTCTAACGCAATTAAAAAAATAGAGCAAATTACAAGTGGAATAGATGTAACGAGCAATCTTAACATCAACTCTTTTTTTTGAGGAGATAAAGTCTCATTTTTTTGTATGACCCTTATAAATTTCGCAATAGACATCGAAATTACCTTTTTTTAATTATTATAACGATAATGATATCGTTATTTACTCAAACGTCAATACCTTATTGCGAATAATTCGCATTTCATTTTAATAA
>CAIPFW010000224.1 GCA_903864455.1 uncultured Anaplasmataceae bacterium
AATAAACCCATTGCATTTCTCATAAAACTTTAAAATTCCGTATTTTTATCGATTTTCGGACGATAAAAACTTCAAACTCGCTTCGATTTCCTTCTGTAAAGCGATTTAAACGCGATTTATTTTCGCATGGTTGCTGAATTTTAAGCGCAAAACAAACGCAATGGGTTTAATAAAAATTACAACTATTTTAACATCAATAAATGGGAATTAATAGATGATGAAGGCTAACTCTTAATAGCTTTTAAAAATTAATATAGAAATTACATATATCATCGATTATAATGATTCGTCGATATATAAAAATGTAATATAATATTACTATCGATTTCAATTTTTTAATAAAGGTCTTTTATGGCGCTATGCACAACTGACGCAATTGATTTAAAGTTATTGGATTACATTGATTGTTTTTTTAAATACACCACCTTTTATAAGGTGCCAATCATTGGCTTACCAATTTCGATTTTTTTTACTTTATTGGTAGCATTCTATTTATTTATAAAATTAGATTTTGCACCAATTCGATTGTTTAAACATTCATTGGACATTGTAAAAGATAAATATACAGATAAAAATGCACCTGGAGACTTTACTCCAAAGCAAGCTATATACACAGCTGCTCTCGGAACTGTCGGTCTTGGATCTGTTGCAGGTATGGCTGTAGCTATAAGTTTTGGTGGGCCAGGAGCAGTATTTTGGCTTGTGATTATGGGAATTGTACTCTCTACATTGAAGTTTGCTGAAATTGCACTTGGTCACAAATTTCGAACAGTTGACCTTGAGAAAAATACAGCCTATGGAGGACCTTTTCAATATATAGCTGAGTCTTTCAAAGTATTGAAATTACCAAAATTTGGAAAATTTATTGGTAAATTCTACGCAATCATGATGATGCTTGCAGTATTTTTTGCGACAAATATGTTTCAATGCGGTCAGACGGCGCTCGTTCTTGGTGATAATTTAAGCTTCCTAAAGCAATCAAACTCTACTCCATTTTTAGCTGATATTATTGGTCATAGTGAAGCGATTACAACGAATATTTATTGCTGGATTCTTGGAATTGTTGTTGTCTTACTTATCGGTTTAACGATAATAGGAGGAATGTCTGGAGTAGCTAAAATTGCAGGAGCATTGGTGCCATTTATGACAATTTCTTATGTTTTATGTGCATTAGTTATTTTGATTGTGAATTTTGCAAAAATACCATATGCAATAAATGTGATAATGGTGGAAGCATTCAATTTAAAGGCAGCAACAGGAGGTTTGATAGGTGGTATAGCTTATGGCTCACTGCGGTCTATGTATACAAGCGAATCTGGAGCAGGAACTTCAGCGATATCGCACTCATCGGCAAAAACTAAAGAACCAATAATGGAAGGCTGCACTGGATTTGTTGAAGTTTTATTCCCAATGATAGTTTGTATCATGACGGGTCTCATTGTAGTTGCGACTGAGTCCTATAAAATCGAGGGAGCTGTAGGTGTAGTCATGACGAGCAATGCATTTGCAAGCGTTTCTTCATGGTTCCCTGCTTTGCTGACGATTCAAGTTCCGTTTTTAGCTCTCACTACAACAATCGCTTGGGGTTTATATGGTGATAGAGTCTGGAAAAATCTATTCGGCGATACTTTGCCAGGTTGGCTTTTTAAAATTTTATATCTAGGATGCACATTTGGTGGATTTGTAATTGTCGACCAAACGCTAGTCATCAGACTTGCTGATTATATTTGGATTTCAATGGTGTTACCGAACGTTATCACGCTTCTCTTTATGAGCAATATACTCAAAGCTGATCTTGTTGATTATTTGAGAAGGCTGAAATCTGGAGAAATTAAGATTATTTCATAATTTTATGTCTATATATTTATTGGTTTTTTTATATTTTTTTGTATTTTCTAGTATGAGTATGTTAATTTTTTCTTCATACAGAAAAAACAGAAAATTAACTCAAAGACTTTTATCATTCAAAAAATAAAAACTCCAATGAATAATTTTAAACAATCAAATCAATTGAACCATCTCGCCATTATTATGGATGGAAATGGTCGGTGGGCGAAAAATAATAATCTAGAAAGAGTTTTTGGCCATCAAGCTGGTTTAAAAAATGTCAAAAATATCACGGAATGCGCAATAAAAAATAATATAAAATACCTGACATTATTTGCATTCTCCACTGAAAATTTTTTGAGAGAGAGGAGTGAAGTCATTCATCTGATGCACTTATTTGACTATGCTCTGAATGAATATAGAAAATTCATCATTGAAAATCGTTGTATTTTTAAATGCGTTGGTGATATTTCAATTTTACCAGATGAAACAAGGGAAAAAATTTTCAATCTAGAAAATGAAACGAAATTTAACGATAGTTTAACTCTAGTCATAGCATTTAATTATGGGGGTAGGAGCGATATTCTAAACGCAACAAAAAGAATTCTTCAAAAAATTCAAATTGGAAATTTGCAACTTGAGGATTTGAGTGAAAGTCTTTTTTCAAACTTTTTATACACTGCAAATATTCCAGATCCAGATTTATTGATTCGAACTGGAGGGCAAAAAAGATTGAGTAATTTTCTTTTATGGCAATTATCTTACACAGAGCTGTTTTTTTGTGATGATTATTGGCCTGATTTGAATGAAGAAAAACTTGAAACAATTTTACAAGATTACAATTTGAGAAAAAGAAATTTTGGGAAGGTCTAAGGGGTAATAATTTATAAATCCACCGCCCTTGCTTTTAAAATTTTTATATCTACTTAGAACCAGTCCTCACCTCAATCTCTTCAGCATAATCATTATAGATGCAATTCTCATCATTGATTCTGCTGAAGAGATTGAATACTCATAACATTTATTTAATCGATTGTAATGAGTAAACCACACGAATACTCTTTCTACGACATTTCTACT
>CAIPFW010000225.1 GCA_903864455.1 uncultured Anaplasmataceae bacterium
GATTTAAACGCGATTTATTTTCGCATGGTTGCTGAATTTTAAATATAAAACAAACGCAATGGGTTTAATATATCAATTCGGTGAGGAAAATGTAATAACAAACATTCTTATTACGAAAAATGAAACAGATGTAACTGTTTTCAAAAAGTCTATTTCAATTAAAACTGTTACAAACAAGAAAATTGTGGGCGTGAAGTTAATATGGACTGTTGATGCACAAAAGGCATTAGAATTTATAAATACATATAAAGCAGAATGCGATATGTTGTTTGTGCATATCAATTGGAATGGTGATGGAGGGATGTATTTAATACCAAAAGAGGTGCAAGCTGAAATCTTAAACCAATATGGCAAGGAATTTTATTTTAAACTTCCAAAGCAAGGAACTAATCCACGAGGAGTTGAAGTAACAAACAAAGCAATTAATAAACTCACGAAGCATAACAAAACTAAAATGATTAAAATTAATTGGTTTCGCAGTAATAACGAAAATTATACGCAGTACGATAGATGGGTTGACTTATGGAAGGACGAAAAAGATAAAATTGGTTAATATTACCTAATTTTTTTTCTTCATTATTTTATTAAAGCTATGAATTTTGGACATTTCATCGATGGTTTTAAATGGCATTCTGAGTGTTATAACAATCAAACATGAATTCGAGTTTTTTCTTGCGAGCATCGTTCATATTTTTATTTAAGTAGATTATTAATACCCTTCTTCCATTTGCAATTTTAAAGTCTCTACATTTTTTTATATCAAAGCGAACTTTATCTTGATTTTTTCCAGCTTTAAAAACATCCCCATGATAAATATTTTTTAGATATCCATTTGGAAATGATGCAATATAAATACATAAAGTTTCAAAAGTGATTTCGTCATGAAGTATTGATATAAAGTATGTCAAGCATGGTTTTTGCACTCCATTCACATCATAAAAATGAGGAAGTTTTGCATGAGAAAAATCTCTTTTAATACCATTTATAATATATGTTCCGTTATAACTAATCTGATTATTTCCAACAAAGATACTTTCCCTAAAATCATTTATATTATTTGATTGCACTGTTTTTAAATCAATGTGAATAAAAGCATCATGAGTTTCGAACATCAGATCGCTACCAACTGGACATGAATTTGGCTCACCAATTAATTTCGAGTTGATAAAAGAATATATTATTCTTTCAGCACCAATATTTACCTCAGAGATATTTTTGTCTTTAACATTCCATTTATCAGCCCAATATGCCTTGATTTTATTTTTAGTATTAAGGCCGCGTAAAATATCTTCCTCGGAAAATTTTAAAAAATGATAGTATTTTTTCAAATACTTTGATTCTAATTCTTCTAAAATTTTTTCATCCATTTAAAACCTCAAAAATTTTTTTTGCTATTGATTGTGCAAATTTTATGGGAACCGCGTTTCCAATTTGTCTGTACATGCTATTTAGACTACCATGAAAAACAAAATCATCAGGAAATGTCTGGATTCTAGCACACTCCCTCACTGATAATCTACGAGTTTTATTAATATGTATTTCTGGGTTTGTAGCTGTGATGGTATCACTCGGAGTTTCCCAATTCGTTATTCTAAGTGATTGCTCGAATGATATTTTTTTTTCTATTAATTCTGTTACTTGCAAATCATATTTATCATCAAATTTTAAAATTTCTTTTAATTTCCACCAATCATTTGGATTAGGTATGCTTCCTGAGTTATTATCCTTTCTAAACCAATGCCCTGCGGTGTGTTTATATCCAAAAATTTCATCAATTTTTTTGGTTGATATTTGTGCATTATTACGCCAATATTTTAAATAATCACATATTTCCTCTTGCTTCACCTCGTGTTTTCTACCCCAAAATTTATCATGAACGTTTAATGATGCGATATGATTATAAATTGTTTTATTTTTTATTTGAATCGGATGATACGATATATTAATATTTGCTAGATCATTGATAGCATCTTTTGTAGAAATAAAGCTATTTTCATCATGTGTTTGATGTGGTAAAAGACCCTCTTTATTAATTTTATTTGCTATAATTATAACCCTTTCTCTTTTTTGCGGGACTCCAAAATGAACTGCATTTAGAACTCTGTATTCTATTTTATAGTTTAGAGCTCTCAGATCATCGATAATTTCTTTAAAAATAATGCCGTCACCCAATGATAGTAAACCCTTTACATTTTCTGCAACAATGATCTTTGGGTTAGATAATTTTATCAATCTTATCATTTCTTTGTAAAGTGCGTTTCTTTCGTCATTTATAGATCTATTGTTGTTCGCTATGGAAAATCCTTGACATGGAAATCCACCTATTAATACATCGATGTTTTTTGGTGTATCTGTAATATTTTTAATATCAGAACATATTATTCTTTCGTCTATATTTTTTTTATATGTTTCGCATGCGTCTTTATCAAAATCATTGGCAAAAACGACATCAAACCCC
>CAIPFW010000226.1 GCA_903864455.1 uncultured Anaplasmataceae bacterium
ATAATAATTTCAACAATGAAATTTCATTAATATAATATATAATATTGAATCAAAAAATATTTTTCATACAAAAAAATGGTTGAGATTTCCGCAAGTTCTATTATAAGTTTAATTTTTTTAGAAATTATATTAAGTATTGATAACTTGATATTTATTTCAGCTGTTGTGGCGAAAATGGGTAAAAAATATCGTGAGCCGATAAAGATTATTGGCTTGGGGGCGGCATTATCGATACGTTTGTTTTTATTTTTCACGATCAATGCATTACTCTCCATGGATAAAAGTTTTTTTTATCTTGGTACTATGGATATCACTTATAAAGAATTTATTTTTATTATTGGCGGTTTATTTTTGGTTTATAAGGGGGCAGGAGACGCAAAAGAAATTGTGATGAATGAAAAAAAAGACGAAGATCCAAATACGATTGCAGGGGAATCATTTTATAAAACGCACTCGCCAATTCAAAAATTTTTTTTTGGTATTTTGCAAATTATATTTATCGATTTGATTTTCTCGATAGACTCAGTGATAGTCGCAATCGCTATCGCTCCCAGCATGAGTGCTATGGTTATCGCAACACTGGCATCAATGGCGACTTTGCTCGTATCAACGAACTTCTTGGCGAAGATTTTGATCAAATATCCAAGTTTAAAATTATTGGCTATGGCGTTTATCATCGCTATCGGAATTATCTTTGTGCTCGATGGTTTTGAAATTCACATCGAGAGAAGTTATGTTCATTTTGCTCTTATTTTTGCACTGATTTTCGAATGTTTTGATATTATTCGCATCAAAAATCTTGATGAGAATAACTCGTAAAATTGAATTTTGAATAGAGAAGTTATGATTCAGTTTATCACTCATTAAAAAATTTTAATAATTCAATCCCAGCCTCTCTTGCGATTTTTTTTCCATTCGAAATCTCATCAATATACGAAACTTTGCGAAACTCTTGTTCATTTTTATAAATCAAAAAATTCGCATGAATTTTATTGTGAATAATCTCAATATTTGAAGCGACGGCTGTTGTGCACGAGCCGTTTATTGTTTCAACAAATTCCCTCTGAATAATAAATTTAATCATTGTGTCATGATGAGAAATTTTTGAAAGTTTTTCAATCAATTGATGATTTTTTGCATTGCACTGAATAGCAATCATTCCCTGACAAACTGCAGGCATCATATCGGTTAATATTTCCATATTTTCAGAAAATAAACCTGCTCTTTTGAGGCCAGCAGCTGCTAAAACAATTCCGTCTACGCATAATTCACCGGAAGATAATTTGTTCAATCGAGTATTAATATTTCCACGAATCGCTCTGAATTGTAAATCATCTCTCATTGTTCGCATTTGATTTTGCCTTCGAATCGACGATGTGCCAATTATCGCATTCGCTTTTAATCTTTCAAACGATGATTTTTCATTTAAATAATTCTTTGAAATAAAAACATCTCGTGAATCTTCTTCAGGTAAAACGCATGGAAAAGCTAACAAATTTTTATCATATCCAGCCTCAACATCTTTTGCTGAGTGAATTGCGATGTCGATTTCTTCGTTTATGATTGCTGAATCGATTTCTTTCGTAAATAAAGCTTTGCCACCAATGTCATACAATGGTTTATCAGTGATTTTGTCGCCAGAAGTTTTGATGTGAAAAATTTCAAATTGCAAATCATTGTAAAAATTTTTTAAATAATCAATCGCAATTTTTGTTTGAACTTTTGCTAATAAACTATCTCTTGTTCCAATTTTTATTGTCCTTATCATTAATTTTTTATCTTCTTTTTATTTTATTATAAAAATATTTCACCTTCATTTCCAGAAGATAAATCGATATTACGGATTTTTTATTTTTATATTATTTGTTCGCATTTGTAAATCAATCTCATTGTGATACGTAGAGATTTTTTCTCGTTCAATTTGAGATTTCTCTTTTTTAAGCTCTTCTATCTCCTCATCATTTAATAAAATCAACCCACCTTCTTTTTTATACATTTCATTCATCGCCTCAAACGTCCAGAACTCCTCAGACTGAGTTAGAAATGGATATTTGTTTGCAAGATGCTTGATTTTGTTACGACGCATTTCCTGTTGCTTTATTTTTTGCAAAAAAGCAAACTCTTCTTGCATTTTCTTTAAAAGAATTCGATTTTCCTTTTCTTTTTTCGCTCTTAAAATTTCTTTTATGCTTTCATAATAGTGATTGTCTATCTTTAATCCATGATTCTCAGTTGAGTTTTTTTCTTTTTCTATCCATCTTTCTATTGTTTTTTCCTTCAATTTGCAAAGATTTGCGATTTCTGAGATTGATAATCTCAGCTCTTCATATGTGATTAAGATTGCGATTCTTTTTCTGGCTTTTTCGATTGATGTGCGTCCGTCGTATTGCGTGAATATAAAATTACAATTCTTGCATTTATAAAGTTGCGATATCGATCGTCTTCCTTTTTTTATGAGGTTTCTACATTGGCACCTTCTGCAAGATATTTCTGATTCTTCACACATTTTTGAAATATAAACTTGTCATATTTTTCGATTTTAAAAATATGAGTGAAGAGTTGGAAGCGAGGATTGTTTAATAATCAATATTAATATCTCAATCTCAAAATAAAATTTTTTATTATTTGTGAAAAAATCACGATGTATAATATTTAAAAAACAATTTATCAATGAACGAAAAGACAATTGTCAGTCAAATCATCAATAGAAGGATTTTTCTAATCTTTCTCATACAATCGGTGATGATGCTCGTTTTGATTTATCGTTTATTTTCTCTCCAAATTGTAAAACATAGCTCATATAGCGATATGTCGTCGAATAATCACATTCGCACAATCATTGAGCCCGTTCCTCGTGGTCAAATTCTTGATTCCAAGGGCAATATATTAGCTGATAATATTTATGAATATTCATTGATTATCGATTCAAAACAAATCAAAGAGCTGGATGTTTTTCTCGAAAGGCTGAATGAAATTTTTGATTTAACGAACAAAGAAGAGGATTCAATTATTTCTTTTATCAAAAAGAAAAAGCGTTTTATTCATTTTAAATCTATATCTTTTGAGGAGTTTATTCATTTTCAATATCAAATCGACAATCTTCCAGAGATTTTGATTACAAAAAAGTATCTGCGAATTTATCCATATGAATCAGCGATGGCTCATATTGTTGGCTATGTGATTAATGAGAATAAAAAATACGACAATGATTATTATATATATAGTAACGATTTTAAAGTTGGGAAAATTGGAGTTGAAAAAAAGTTTGATGAGATTTTGAGGGGCGAAAATCAGACGGTGCGAATTTCTGTCGACGCACGTGGAAATAAAGTTTGTGACGTTGATACAATTGTTGGAAGGTCTGGAGATGTTGTGAAAACTTCACTCGATGGAGAGTTACAAAAAATGATTTGTGACGAATTCACTGCGATTAATGCAAGCGGTTCAGCGGTTGTGATTGACATACAAAAACAACAATTGATATCGATGGTGAGCGCGCCATCCTTCAACCCAGAAGTGTTTAATAATGAGAATTTAAAAAAACAATTGTGGGAAAAGCTTGCAAATGATGAAACGCATCCACTGATTAATAAGGGTATAAGCGGATTATATTCTCCGGGTTCAACATTCAAAGTTGTTGTTGCTTTAGCTGCTTTAGAGCTTGGAATTATTGACGAAAAAACAACAATATTCTGTAATGGTGGTCATCAAGTTGGAAATCGATTTTATCACTGCCTTCATTACCATGGAAATGTTAACATTCATGACGCAATTGTTAAATCTTGCAATAGTTTTTTTTATGCATTGTCAAAGAAAATAAATATCGGTTTTCTTGAAAAATTATCTTTAAGTTTGGGTTTCGGAAAACTTTCAAATTTGGAATTAGAGGGTGAATATAAGGGTATAGTCCCATCAAAATTATGGAAATTCAAGAGATTTTCAAGTTTATGGTACATAGGTGATACGGCAAATTTGATGATAGGTCAAGGATATTTGTCATGTAGTCCGCTTCAACTCTGCGCTGCAACAGCTTCAATTGCAAGTGGAAATATTATGAATTTATCACTTTTGAATCAAAATAATGAGAATGAGCTGCCCGAACGCAATCAATTAATCAGTGAAAAAAATTTTCAAATCGTTCGAAAGGCGATGTTTGATGTTGTAAATATGGTTGGTGGAACTTCGTATTATTCAATCGGAATGCAAAATAAAGATCTTGGAATTTGTGGAAAAACGGGAACTGTCCAAATTAGTTCTGGCAAAAAACACAAGAATCATTCGTTGTTTATTGGGTTTGCACCTTATGATAATCCAAAATATGCTGTTTCTATTGTTGGCGAGTTTATGGGGTATGGTGCGACTTTTTCATCACCAATTGCGGGCAAAATTTTTAAAACATTATTGAATGATGAAAAAGAGTGATGGGTTTATA
>CAIPFW010000227.1 GCA_903864455.1 uncultured Anaplasmataceae bacterium
TACTAGTAATGTTTTATTTTTAACGAAAGTGGAAAATAGTAATTCAAAATCGATCGCTGACTATATTTTTGGCAAAAATAAAGATATTATTTTAAATATTGTATCAAAAACAACAACTCAAATCATTGACAAGTTGGAAAAGTCGAAACCAGAAATATCAAAATGGTCTGTATTTGTATACGCATTTTTTTTATGGGGCGATATTAAGAAAAAAGAGTTGGAAGGAGTTGGGAGCGATATACAAAATATTAATACTCAAATCGAAGATATAAAAAAAAATTCTGAAGAGATTTGCGATATTGTCAATACATTAATTAAAGAAAAAATTTGTTCAAATGATTTGAATGATGCTTTGAATAATGCAAATGATATAAAATTGAATATTGACACTTTAAAATATAATATCGATTTGCAAAAAAATGATTTTAAATGCGAAAAATTACATATAATTTATGATCAAGATTCTACGGCTAATATAATTCAATCCATTAGTGAAATATTTTCTTTATTTGATAAGATTGACCTTTTAAACAATCAGATTGATAATTTAAATAGCAAAGCAACTCATAAAAAACAAGAAATAAAAAAAATAAAATTACAAGAATATATTTCGTTGGATGTTCAAGAGTCAAAAATTCGATGCATACTAGATTATACATTTCGTATGAAAAATAAAATTCAAATAAATGCCAAAAATGAAAATATATTGAACAACGTGAGCGATGAAAATTTAAAATTGATTTTGATGTTGAAAACATTTTATTTTTATGCGAATAAAATAAAAGAAATTTATGGAGCGCAAATATTGAACAAATTAAACATCGCAGATGAAAAAAATAAAGAGAAAATTCAAACGAAAATTACTTTTGATATTTTGACGATTTTTTTTCAAAAATGTCTAGAGTTTGCTTTTCTTGGTGATAAAAAATTCGAAAAATATAGGAATTGCTTGCAACACGAAGTGAATTTATTTTTTTCTCAAGAGCTCGGAATAAAAAATAATACTGATTTTAATGATACGAACGCTTTTGACTTACAGCATATTATTGCACTGAAGGTGATGAATAAAAAAGATAATGACTATGAAATTGAAGGAATCATCGAGGATTTGGAGATTCGTTTTGAGGAGCAAAATAACGAATCTCAGAAAATCATTAATAATGATACGACATCAAGTAGCCAAGAGCCATCAACGATGCAAACGATTGGCAATGGGTTCGCAAATGTATTCAATTTTTTTGGCAGTCCGGTCAAATCATAAGAAATCTTCTCTATTGCAAAAAAAAACTAATTGTAATAATATTATCCAATTGACAAACAACATTTATATAAATCTTTTAATATATGTCTATAGAAATTTTAATGCCTGCCTTATCTCCAACGATGACAACGGGGAATTTAGTGCAATGGTATAAAAAAGTTGGCGATAAAGTGAGGTCGGGCGATTTGTTGATTGAAATTGAGACTGATAAATCGACGATGGATTATGAATGCGTTGAATCAGGAATTTTGGCGAAGATTTTTGTGCCTGATGGGACGAATGGAGTCAAAGTGAATGACATTATATGCGTTTTTGCAAAAGATGGTGAAGATTTAAAATCATATGAAAATTATGTTCCAAAAGCATCTTCAAGCACAATCACAAACAATAATACTGAAAGTAAAAATGAAAGTAAAAAGGAAGCGGCAAAAGAAATCATTGTCGAAACTCAAAGTAAAGAAAGCTCAAACTCCCAATCAAAAAGTGATGATAGATTAAAAATTTCACCTTCAGCGAGAAGAATAGCCGATGAGCAAAATATAGAAGTGAAGGGGATTAAAGGAAGCGGAATAGACGGCAGGATTGTCAAAATGGATGTTTTGAGTAGCTCGAATAATCAAGATATGACTCAGAATTCTTTCAAAAACAAGAATGAAAGGTCTGAAAATCAGACAATGAAAATCTCGCCAATGAGAAAAGTGATAGCTGATAGATTGACTGTGTCAAAACAGACCGTCCCTCATTTTTATCTCAATTATTCATGCCAAGTTGATGAATTAATTTCTCTGAGAAAGAGAGTGAATGATGCAAATCCTGAATTGAAAATTACAATAAATGACCTGATAGTCAAAGCGATTGCGAGTGTAATGGCGAAAATGCCCGAGATGAATCGCTCTTGGCGTGGTGATTCCATTATTCAATATAATAATGTTGATATTGCGATCGCTGTTGATATTCCCGATGGCCTCATCACACCAATAGTTGAAAATGCGAATGAGTTATCGTTGGTGAATTTGTCTAGAAAAATCAAGGATTTGGCGACAAGAGCCAAGGAAAATAAACTCAAACCAAGTGAATATCAAGGTGGATCTATCACAATTTCGAATCTTGGTATGTTCGGTGTGAATAGCTTTCTTCCAATTATAAATACTCCGCAGGCTAGCATTATAGCGGTTGGTGGAGTTCATAAGAAAGTTGTTTTATCTGAAAAAGGCGAGATTTCACAAATTCAGACAATGGAAATCACAATCGCAGCTGATCACAGAGTTGTTGATGGTGCAACTGCTGCAAATTTTGTTCTTGAAATTAAGAAATATATAGAAAATCCGATACAATTTTTGATTTTTTAATATAAATATAAAAACATCATATGATATTCGTTCCTCACTGGCCGAAAACTCTCGGGAAAAAGATTCAAATCGATCTCAAGCTTGACAGAATGCTTGAGATTCTTGATAGATTGGGGAATCCTCATCTGAAAATTCCACCTGTAATTCATGTTGCGGGGACGAATGGCAAGGGGTCGACTGTTTCATATATTCGAAATATTTTGCAAAAAGCTGGCTATAAAGTTCATGCCTATACCTCACCGCACCTTATTCATTTCAATGAGCGAATTGTTTTAAACGGCAAGCAAATTTCAGATCAATATTTATTTGAAATTATGGAGCGAACAAGAATCGCCGCTGAATCGAAGCCGATTTTAAGTGATGGAAATATCGGTCTGACTTTATTTGAAGCTACAACTGCGGCTTCATTCATCGCATTTGCAGAAATTCCTGCCGATTTTTTGGTGATGGAGGTTGGAATGGGCGGTCGATTAGACGCTACAAATATTATTACAAATACAATTTTATCAGTAATTACACCTGTTGACATCGATCATGCTGATTTTTTGGGCGATACAATCGAGAAAATCGCTCATGAGAAGGCGGGGATTATGCGCGCAAATGTGCCGTGCGTGACTGGAAGGCAGAAAAAAGAAGGGCTGGATGTCTTGGAATATCATGCAAAAATTTTAAAAACGCCGATTTTTAGATTTGAAAAAGAATTTATTTGCGAGAGTAATGAGGATGATAAGGATTTTTTATTTTTCCATTTGAAGGATGGTGAGAAAATCGATAGTCAAACTTATCCAAGACCAACGCTGATAGGTCCACACCAAGTTGAGAATGTCTCGGGTGTCATTGCGGCGATAGAAATTTTAAATTCTCGAGGTCATTGCGAGGTTTATTACGAGGATATTTGCGATGGAATTGTTGAGACTTATTGGCCTGCGAGAATTGAACCAATAAAAAAAGGTAAAATTGTTGAGATGTTGCCGAATAAAAATTGGGAGCTGTTTTTGGATGGCGCACACAATCCTCATGGCGCGACTGCTCTTGCGAGATGGGCGGAGACGAGGCGTGACAAGCCTTTATACATTATTTTTGGCACGACGAAGGGAAAAGATGTGACAGAATATTTGAAAGTTTTGAAGCCATATGTGAAATTTGTTTGCGGAATTTGCGTAAATCACGAGACAAACGCACAACGTGGAACAGATATCAGCGATGCAGCTGAGAAACTTGGCATGAATACAAAGCCTTTTGATTTTTTGCCAAACGCAATTCAATATATATCCGAAATTGAGAAAAACGATGCGATTGTTTTGATTTGTGGGTCGCTTTATTTGGCGGGTGATGTCATGAAAATCAATGAAAATATTATTTTCGCTGATTCAGAATGAAGAGTTTTATACTACTTCGCGGTCAAACAAAACTTTGTCCAAGACATCCAATCTCATTTGTTGTTTTATAAAATGATTCATTTTGACTTCAAGTGTGCTTTGATTATTGCTCGTTAATTTATCAAATATTTTTCCTTTAAAATCAGAACGAATAGTTTGGATTTTATTGAATAAAGGTTTTTGAATATCATTCAACTTTTCTGTGTTGCTCTTAAATTCTTCATCGAGGTGTGATAGCAGATCTAAAAATGCATTTGCTTGATAAAATGCAAAAGTTTTATTTTTTTCCACTGTCACTAATTCAGATATATATGAAAAAATATCAATAATGTATTCATTCAAATTTTGGTCAAAAGTATTTTTCACTTGCGCTATATGCGACATAGCCGGCAAATTCCACTCTTCAGGGCTTTCTGAAAGCTCGATATATGCTTCTTTCGCATATTTTAAAAATTGTAAATGAATATCGATCGACTCGATGACTCTTGTGATTCGAAATTGATTATGATCTATGGCTGAGCCATTTATCAATTCATTTTTTATTTTTTGTTGAATGTTATCTGTTAGCGATTGTTGCATTTGAGCTTCTACTTTATCAGGAGAGCTTGGCATGGCGTAATGAATTCCTGTTGTTTTAAGATAAAAAGTCAACGCATGTTGAAAATTTTCAAATCTATTATATATACAACTTTCGTCAATTCTACCATCTTTGATCAAATCTTTTATTGCTGATGGATTTGAAACAAATGGCGCTTTAGACTCAAGACTCTTTTTAGAAATTGCTTTGCTTGGAAAGAAATATTGTATGAAACTATGCTTGGTTTCGAATTCTGTTTTTTTGAAATCTTTGATTAAATTTTTATTTTCGATGAACTCTAAATTATCGCCATTCACTTTAATATTTTCATCATAAAACTTCTCAACGCTAAATCTTACATCAACAATCCTTTGTCGCACATTTTGGAATTTAGATTTACCGTTATTATAATTTTCTGAATCTCCTGCACCAAAAATACGAAGGATGTGTTTTGTGTTTTGATCTTGTTCTTGTTCTTGCTCCTCTGGTTTATCATTATCGTCTTTAGGCAAATCAGTATCCGAATTATTGTCTTTTTGAGGCCTTCTTGTTTTGAAAAGATTTTTCGAAAATTTTATGAAGTAGTAGAGTAATATCGCAATTGCAAGCGCCGATAAAACTGCTACAATCACTATAATTTCAGTTTTCATAAATTAAAAATTTTAAATGTATATTTATATTAACATAAAAATGCATTTATTTCAAATATTAAACAAAAAATATTAAAAATTATTCAATTTTTTTTAAAAGAATTCTGTGGTATAATGATTCACAATAATATTAATTATATATGAATAAAGATTACGAAAGTTTTGAGCGTGATGTTTTGGAAGTGATTGGGGATTTGGATGGAAATTCTATCAATGTTTTTGACAATAATGTCAATCCCGACATTTGCCATAGAGTGATTATAGCGTCTTTTTTGTCGAATAAACAGGTTTTGACGGCTGTTGATCGAATTTCAGTGATTGCGAAGGAATATGAAATCAAAGCAAAATGCCCGAGTCGCAGAAAACATATCGATGTGGAGTGGGTAGCGATTGATTGCGATGACTTAATTATTCATTTATTTAAGGATGAAGTGCGTGAATACTACCAACTGGATAAATTTTTTATTAATGGAGAGTAGGAAAATTGAATTGATATGCAATCAACACATACTTTTGACCGTATTTTCGACTGTACTTTCGAGCAAATCAATCAAATCGCAAAAATAATCTCAGAAAATCTGACAAATTGCGATGTTGTATTGTTGAATGGTGATTTGGGTGCGGGAAAAACATTTTTCGTTCAAAAGATTTGCTCTTTTTTAAATTCAAAGATAAAAGTTTCAAGCCCTACTTTTGGGTTATACAATGTTTACGATTTTGAGAATTTTTCAATTTGGCATTATGATTTATATCGCCTGAAGTCAGAACAAATCAACAATGAATTCATGAATTTAGATTTGGATGAAGCGATTTCAAACAATGTCACGATGATTGAATGGGCTGAGAAATTAAATATAGAATTTGAAAACTCTTTATTCATTCGATTTTCTTTTATCGAAAACGAACCCGAAAAAAGAATTCTTCATTTTCGATGCGACGAAAAATCAAAATGGGCTAAAATTTTAAACGATTTGAGCTTTTTTTAATTCCAATTCTTTCAATTGATGAACCATATATTCTATATTTTTTACTTCTGAAGCAAATCTTTTATAATCTTTTCTGTTGATTGCTTGGCTGGCTTTTGGGCTGGCCGTCAATGGATTTGTGAATTTTTTATCCTTTATTAATTCATAATGAAGATGCGGGCCACTCGACAATCCACTCGACCCAACTTTTCCTATAAGCTGTCCACGACTCACTCTCAATCCGTTTTTCAAATTTCTTGAAAATGCTGACAAATGACCATAGCCAGTTTTGTATCCGTTGCCATGATTAATTAATATATACCTTCCGTAGCCTCCCTTTTTACCAACGAATTCCACTCTTCCGTCGCCCGCAGATTTGATTGGTGTGCCATATGCAGCTGCTAAATCAACACCTGTATGCATTCTTCTGTATCTCAAAATTGGATGAATTCTCTCTCCAAATGGTGATGATATTCTGTATCCCCCTGATAATGGTGATGAAAATACGGATTGCTGTATGATTGACTGACCTCTGCTTGAATAAAATTTTCCATCAGAATGACGATAATATTTCAGGCTTTTTCCTTTATTTTCAAGCGCGAAATACACGACTGTATTTTTCCCATTTTCGATTTTTTTTTCTAAAGTGACAAGCTTGATTGTTTTTGTTTTTTTATCTACAAAATTAATCAGTGACTTTTGTGGAATATACTTCAATAATGAGAACTTGTTATCAAGTTTAATTTTTTGAATCGAAATGCTGTGAGTTTTAACAATCTCAAGAATTTTTTTATTATTATTGATAGAATTCAGCGATTGTTGTTCAGCGATTTTTTCTTCGATGCTCGTTTCAAGTTGATTTTGAATGCCCTCTGTATCAAAAATTTTATTAATTATAAGACTGTCATTAATTTTATTAATTGCGAGGTATCTAAAATCATCCAATTTTATTTTCACATCCTGCAACGAATTTTCATTTTCTTTATTTACTACGTTAATTTCTGTTTTAAGATTTAAAATATTGTCTATCTCATACAAATTATTAATCGAATCGAGTAGTTTGCCAGCCTCGTTTTGAGAAATTTTATTATCATTAATCAATTTATCCAAGCATTCCTGAAGCTTTCCTCGAATAAATACTTCGTTTATCGTGCCATTTTTGAATTCATTATATTCAACTTTATTATTTTGCGTTTTGTTTGCTTCAATTGTAATTGGCTCATATGTAATATTCTTTGCGTAAAAAGATTCTGTGATGGAGTGAATAATTTTTGCATTTTTATCTATCAATACTGATGAAAACGTTGAAAAAATCAATAAACAAGTGATAACCAAGAAAAATAACGAATGGTCATCTTGATTTCTTTTTTCGATATAGTCCATATCATACCTCTAAATAATTAATTTTCATTTTCCTCTCATATATTTTTTCAATCAGATTCCAAGCGACATTTCCATAGTCTATCTTGGTTAATTCCGAAAGAATCGGAATTCCTGCAGGCGATGTGAAATTTATTTCTGTGAGATAGCCGTCTATCACATCAAGTCCAGCAAAATATATGTCTTTTTCCTTTAAGAATTTTATGACTTTTTCGCAAATTTTCTCTTCTCTTGGAGTCAATTGCGAAAGCTTTAACGCAGACCCATGAACAGTTCCCGATAAAATCGAGTTTTTCTTTGGAATTCTTAAAAAAGAACCCAATACGATTCCGTCAATGATTAAAATTCTTTTATCTCCTTCGACAACGTTTTCTATAAACTGCTGTACGAACATATGACAATTATAATATTTCTGAAGGAGGTTGTCAAATATTTGCTTAAAATTCATATCGCTCTCTTTTATCAGAAAAATGTCATTACTACCATAATTATATATTGGTTTCAAAATAATTGTTTTATTTTCATTTAGAAATGTTTCAGCTTCGTTAAAGTTGTTAGTTATTAAAGTTTTTGGTATGAATTCCTTAAATTTTAATGTGAGAATCTTTTCTGAAGATGTTTGAAATATCTCTGGATTATTAATAATTAATGTTTTTTCTTGATTTATTAATGATAAAAGATGCGTAAGCGTAAGATACAACATATCGAATGGCGGATTTTTTCGAATGAAAAGAATTTGAAAATCTTCAATGTGAGATTTTTTTTTCTCTTTTATTTCATATTTTTTATTTTTGAGGTCAAAAATTGTAAATTCTTGGGCGTTGCATGAAACTTTGCCATCTTGATAAAA
>CAIPFW010000228.1 GCA_903864455.1 uncultured Anaplasmataceae bacterium
ATAAATATTTATTCAATATTATATATTACTCTGCAGAGATTAAGAATTTGTTTGTTCATATTTCGAAAAAATAAAATGACCGATTATTAAAGCTATAATCACTACAAATAAAATAGATGAATTGAGTAAAAATCCATTTTGATAAATCGACAAAGTAAATGCTTTATTTTCAATCATATTTTTTTTAATTTCAACAAAAGTTGCTATAAATCTTGCACCATGAAAGCTGCATGCGGCTGAGACCATCATTGTGGATGTAGTTAGAGCATGAATTTTTTTTGGCGCAACTCTACAAATAGAAAAAATTCTATTTAAAATAAAAAGATCGGCAAATGCTAAAAAAATGATTGATAAAAAGACAGCAAAAAATGGAATATTGTGATTTGTATGAAAAATCGAACCGAGATATAATATTGAATATCCTAGAAAACATGAGGAAAATCCAAGAAAAAGGCATTGTTTATTGCTCAATTTATCATGCGTCTTGTATTTAAAAAGAATAATAGAGAAAATAACAATCAATAATTGAAAAATAGACATTACATTTGTTACAGGAATTTCAAATCCAAAGAAATGATTATCAAAATTTCTAGACAAAATAAGTGGCATTATCATACCGAATTGTCTTTCAAAAACAAAATAAAGTATGAACCAAAAAATATAAAATATAAACATTTTGATGTTGCGTTTTTCATTATGAGAATAATCAGTTTTTTTAGATTGAACGAGGTAAATCATATATCCTATCGCTCCACAAAAGCATATCCAGAGAGTTGAGTTTACGATTTCGTAATATTGAAAACTGAGAATTCCAAAGATTGCGATTCCACACAGACAGCCAATCATTTTAAATAAATTTTTGATTGACGAGCCAATTTTATGAGAAGAAAAATGCTTCTTAATTTCGTCAAATTCCGTATAAATAAAAAGTGAAATTGAAAATAATACGAATATAAATGATACAAAAAAACATCCATTTGCGCCGAATTTTTTATTTATAAATCCGGATAAACCATAAGCTATGAATGATGCTGAGATGAGCATTAAATATAACAAACTATTGTAGCTATGCCTTTGTTCCTCTGGAAATTCTTTGTTTATAGAGCTGTAAACTAAGCTTGCTCCGTTGCATCTTGAAATTCCAATACCACAAGAAAGCATGTTGAGTAGGTAAATTCCTTGATGCCCTAAATGAGTAAAATATATTGACCCAGCAAAATAACTACATAATAAAATCAACGACCCAAAGAGCCAAGCAAAATGATGACCGACAACTTTATCGCCGAAATATCCACCTGCCATACTGTTTATGTCGCCAAGAGCTATCATTGTCGCATAGATTGTAAATGATTCGCCATCACTAAACCCTAAAGTTGAAACGAGAATCAACATTAAAATTGCACGTATATTATTGTAGCAATACCATTGTGTGACGTGGGATGTCATTAATTGAAGAAAATGTCGCATTCTCAATATAAAATGAAAATTTATTTATTATAAATTATAACATTAAACCCATTGCATTTCCCCTCAAATAAAAAGTCTACTTGTTTAATTTTGTACCAGAATTAAGCTTTTTCATTATCTTAAAATCCATTGCGTTTGTTTTACGCTTAAAATTCAACAACCATGGGAAAATAAATCACGTTTAAATCGCTTTATAGAAGGAAATCGAAGTGAGTTTGAAGTTTTTATCGTCCGAAAATCGATAAAAATACGGAATTTTAAAGTTTTA